>JAZFSL010000050.1:0-2145 GCA_036446135.1 Rhodospirillales bacterium
CTATTTCAAAGACGCGGGAAAAAAAGCCGGGGCCACGGAGCTGCTTTTGCAAGTCCAGGGGATCGATGGTGATCATCACCTGATCTTCTTTATTTCCGTAAATCACGCCAAGCACGCGACCGGCGCGGCGGGTCTCGCGGGCGGCGCCTTTGCCAGATGTATCACGGACTTCAGCGGCAAGTACGGTTGTTTGAGCCATGTCTCTTACTCCTCGGCAGCCCGATCACTCACCAAATGGGAGGTTGGGGCCTTACCGTTTAATTCAGGGCCGGTCTAATTCCGGGGCCAGTTCATTTTAAGGAGGATTTCATAGCCCTCCTTGGGGCCTTGGTCAACAGCAGCTTTTGTTAGGCAATGACCTAATCGAAGAGGCTGGAAACGGACGATTCCTCGGCAATTCGATTGATCGCATCGGCCATCAGGGGTGCGATGGTTAATTGTTCTATATTATGTGACAGCCGGACCGCCTCCGTACTCTGAATACTGTCCGTAATCACCAGTTTTTCCAGCGGCGACGACGTTACCCTGGCGACCGCACCGCCCGATAAAACCCCGTGCGTCACGTAGGCATGAACGGATGTCGCGCCTTTCGCCATCAGGGCTTCCGCCGCATTGCACAGCGTGCCGGCGGAATCGACAATATCATCAACCAGCACACAGCGCCGGTCCTCGACGTCACCGATGATGTTCATGACTTCGGATACGCCGGCCTTTTCGCGTCGTTTGTCGATGATGGCGAGTTCCGCGCCCAGCCGCTTGGCCAGTCCGCGCGCCCGCAGCACACCACCAACATCCGGCGAGACGATCACCAGGTCGTCCCCATTAAGCTTATCTTCGATGTCTTTGACCAAAACAGGGGCGGCGTAAAGATTGTCCGTCGGGATATCAAAAAAGCCCTGAATCTGGCCCGCGTGCAAGTCCATGGTCAGTACCCGGTCGGCACCGGCCTCGGTAATCAGGTTGGCCACCAGTTTCGCCGAAATCGGCGTTCTCGGGCCGGATTTTCGATCCTGGCGGGCATAGCCGAAATAAGGGATGACCGCAGTAATGCGCCGGGCCGAACCGCGTCTGAGCGCATCCAGCGCGACCAGCAACTCCATCAGGTTGTCATTGGCCGGGTATGACGTCGACTGGATAACAAAGACATCCTCGCCGCGGACGTTTTCCTCGATTTCGACAAACACCTCCATGTCGGAAAACCGGCGAACGCTGGCTTTCGTCAGGGGCAAGTTGATGCAGGCGGAAATTGCTTCGGCCAGGGGCCGGTTGCTATTACCAGCGAGAATTTTCATAAGTTCAGGTCATTTCTTCACGTTGGTATTCCAAAAATCGTTCCGGCAATGAACGCGGCGGAACTTATCAGTCCCGCCATTCTCTGTAAACGGGATTCAAAAAACATCGCTCCCTATAGCGGCGAAGACCCCGAATCGATTTGTCCAATTGAACCTACCAGCAACGCGCCCAAAGATCATTGAAAACGGGGCGCCAACCAGTTAGCTCTCCGCCTGGAACAGAAAACTTCGACGTCCCGGCCCGGAACACGCCAATTTCCTGCCCCGCCGGAAAGCTAATAACCTGTTTGTTTAAAGGTGGTTACTGTCTTTTAGTATCTTCAATTTTGAGCGACGGGGGCGGTAAAGTTTCCCGGCCGCCGGTTTTCGGAATTTCCATTTTAAGCACCCGGTCCAAAGAGCCAAGACGCGAGGGAGAGGCGCCGGCGACCCGTAAAACCCTTTCGATTCCCTCAAGCGCCGCTTCCGCCACCAGCCCGGCGACCTCGCCCCAAGGCCCTGCGAAGGTGCCTTCATTGACCAGATTCTTTTGCGTCGCCCGGCCAATTTCACGTCCATCCGGCATTTTGACCGCCCAGACAATTTCAATTCGCTGTTGGCCGTCTTTCGGGGCGCCCAGAATGACGCTGGCTTCGAGGATGTATTCCGCGTAGCGGGGTTCCTCGGTGACGACGATACCGGCGCCCTTGATAATGCCCTTAATGGCCCAGGTCAGGGACACATTGCCATCCCCCGGCGCGTTTTCGATAGGTTTCACCCACAGCCCGGCCAGTTTCGGGCGTACGGGTTTAAGGTTACCCTCTTCCTTACCAATGATCTGGGCAATGATGACCGGTGCCTTTTCGCCGACATC
>JAZFSL010000051.1:0-10152 GCA_036446135.1 Rhodospirillales bacterium
AGTTCGGCAAAGGACGCGGCGCCGACTTTTTCTCGGATATTGGCGCGGTGGGCTTCGACCGTTTTTTCGCTGATATTCAGTGCCTTGGCGACCCGGCGGTTGGGTTGACCGGCGAGCAGCATCTCCAGCACCTCGCATTCGCGCGGTGTAAGGGTGTCAAAGCGTTTGCGTACATCGGCGTCTGCCGACAAGGTCTGTTGGCGCTGTTCACTTTCCTGCAATGCCCGTTCAACAACTTCCAATAGTGCTTTTTCCTCGAAAGGTTTTTCGACGAAGTCCAGTGCCCCCAGCCGCATCGCCTCTACAGCCATTTGCACGTCGCCGTGCGCCGAAATGACGACAACGGGAAGGTTGTGGCCCCTATCGGCCAACTCACCCAACAGTTCGACCCCACTCATTCCGGGCATTCGAACGTCGGTGACGATGCACCCGCAACTTTGTTTATCCGGCAGATCGTTCAAAAATTCGTCGGCCGATGAAAACCCCTTGGCCGGGTGGTCAGCTGATTCAATTAACCAGCAAAGCGACCGCAAGACTGCTTTGTCGTCGTCAATAACAAACACCTGTACATCACGCGGCATTGTCTTCGGCCTTTTCAGCAATGGGGATGTTGATAAACACCATGAGGCCCCCGGTTGCGGTTGCTTCGGCCCAAATACGCCCGCCGTGGGCCTCGGCGATAGATCGGCAAATCGCCAGACCAAGACCCAGCCCGTTATCCTTCGTGGTCATAAAGGGCTGCCAGATTTTGTCCAAATCCTCGTCGTTCAGGCCTGGGCCTGTATCGCTGACCCGGATCGTGATGTCACCATCGTTGATCGCCGTTGAAATTTCCAACAGCCCCGTCCTTGTACCGTCGGTCGATACCATGGCGTCGATGGCGTTGCGGCCAAGATTGATAATCATTTGTTCGATTTCGATCATGTCGCCAATGACCGGCGGCAAGTCAGGGGCCAGTGACAGGTTTAATTCAATGCCAAAATTATGGGCGTCATGGCTGAACAGTGTCACCGCTTCTCTCACGGCTTTGTTAATGTCTATTCTTTCACGCTTGGGCTTGCGTTTGCGCATGTAGCCCCGCACCCGGGCAATGATTTGTCCGGCCCGACCGGCCTGTTCGGCGATCTGGTTCAGGGCTTCGTTAATTTCGGATGTATCGGTGGTCTTGCGTTTTAGGCGGCGGATGCCCCCTTCTGCGTAGTTGCGGATTGCCGCCAGGGGTTGGCGAAGTTCATGCGCCAGCCCGGATGTCATCTCGCCGATAACGCTGACCCGGGACACATGGGCCAATTCGGTTTCGTGTTGGCGTGCGCGGTCTTCGGCGCTTCGGCGTTCCTGAATTTCATGTTCCAGTTCCCGGTTCACCCTGGAAAGTTCCCGGGTTCGCCGTTGAACAAGATATTCCGTCCTGATCCCGTGCATGATGATCATGATCGATATGACGGAAATAAAGGCTACCCACTGCCAATTGCGGCGTAGGATCTCAAAAAGACGGGTTTTCCCGCCGGCGTAGGGGCCAAGTTCCAGGTCTTTGAAAAGCTCGTGAACGGGGTTGTAATCTAGCGGCACCGTCCACCCGGTATAGCCGGACGCAAGCATTTCGGGGCTGTCCGGTTTCAGGTTCAGCAGCGCTACCGTTACCCTTTCGGAAACCTCGGCCGGCACATGCGGCAAGGCGGCCAGAGGCCATTCCGGATAAATCCGGGTCGATAGCGATTTCTTGTGGACCTTCAACTCTGGCCTTTTGAGAATGCGGAAATCTTCGAGCTTAATTTTTTTCTCATCGGACATGATGTCGAGAACATCGGCCCGCACGGTTCCGGCATCGACGATACCGTCACGCACGGCGAGGACGATGTCGTCCTGGGGAAAACCCATGAAACGGATTTCCTTAAAATCCTCGAACGGATTGATGCCGGCGGTTTTGAACTCGCGCCAAGCCATCTCAAAACCGCCGAAGGCCTTGTTCGAGACGGCGGCAAATACCTTGCCCCTAATATCGCCCAATACCTGAATGTCTTTGCGGTCGGCGCGAACGAAGATGGAAGCGCCGTACACATTACTGACCTTGGAAGAAATGGTCTGTTTGAGCGTGACAATTCTGTTGATACCAACGGCGGTTTCCAATTTCACGTACTGGCCCGGATTGGTGAAGACGTAGTCGATGATGCCTTTTTCGGTGGCTTCGCGAAGGGCGGGCAAGGGTAGGGGTACGATTTCGAAGCGGGTCTTGTATATGCGCGACGTCAAATAACGCGCCATCGGTGCCCAGGAGGCTATTGTGTGTTCGACCCCTCTGAAGGCGAGGACGCCAATGAGAATCCGTTTGTCCGGCGTTTCTTGCGCTATTGCTGGATTGGGCGCAAAGGTAGCTGCCGTCCACACCATGAAGGTTAATGGGAGGGCCAAGAGCGCAGCAACAGTCCTTTTCTTCCTTAACGTCGACATGGGCATTAGTATAAATCGCCAGAACAACAAAAAAACCCTCCCTGGGTTTTAACCAAGGAAACCGCTTGAAATGACCGAAGAAATTTTCCGCGACAATGCTTATGAAAAAACCTGTGAGGCGGTGGTCACCCAGGTTAACGACCAAGGTATCCGGCTGGACCGTACCGTGTTTTACCCTGCCAGTGGCGGCCAGCCCGGCGATATCGGCGTACTCCGTCTTGCAGATGGCCAGGTTGTTGCGATTGTCGATACCATCAAATCGGTAGGATCAGGGACGCATTTTCATGTTCCCGACGAAGATGCGCCATCGTTGGCCGAAGGTGACAAGGTCACCGCCGAGATCGATTGGGCCAGACGGTACGCGCATATGCGCATGCATTCGGCCCTGCATCTGTTATGCGCTCTGGTCGATGGGGGCGTAACCGGCGGTTCCATCGGTGCAATGAAAAGCCGCCTCGATTTTGATTTGCCGGATACGGCGCTGGATAAAGAGCAAATCACCGCCGATCTCAACCGCTTGGTCGAAGAAGATCACCCCATGCAAGCGCGTTGGATCACTGATGAGGAACTGGCAGCCAACGCCGATCTTGTGCGCACGATGTCGGTCCAACCACCGACGGGTACGGGTCGGATCCGGCTGATGGAAATCGCCGATGTTGATCTACAGCCCTGTGGCGGCACCCATGTCGGGCGCACCGGCGAGATCGGACGTCTCAGGGTCGGCAAGATCGAAAACAAGGGCCGTCACAACCGGCGCATCAATATTCATTTTGAAGAGTGAGAAGTCGGCTGTCATGAGCACCAAAAAAATTACCTACGTCGTTGAGGAAAAAATCGGCGCCGATGAGTTCATCGATGTGCTGAAACGATCTGGCCTCGACCAGCGCCGCCCGGTAGACAAACCGGATATCATGCAGGGCATGGTCGATAATGCTGATTTGACGGTGACGGCAAGGGACGCATCGGGCTTGCTTGTCGGCATTGCCCGTTCGGTGACCGATTTCGCCTATTGCTGTTATCTGTCCGATTTGGCAGTCGATAAGGGCTGTCAGCGCGCCGGAATCGGCAAGGAATTGATGCGCCGGACCAAGGAAGCGGCCGGCGGCGAAAAAATTTCCATGTTGTTGCTTTCTGCGCCGGACGGAATGGATTATTACCCTAAGGCTGGATTGGAAAATTTCGACAACTGTTTCGGTATTCGCCGAACCTGATAAACAACAAGGATTAATCATGACGACTAATGCGTATAAAATCGCCGTTATTCCCGGCGACGGGATAGGCAATGAAGTGGTGCCGGTGGCGGTTAAAGTGCTGGAAGCCGCTGCCCGCAAATTCGATTTTTCCTGTTCCTGGGACGAAAAGGACTGGAGCTGCGAGCGCTTACACAAAACCGGCACCATGATGCCGCAAGACGCACTTGCATCGATCCGCGACCATAACGCAATTTTATTGGGCGCCGTCGGCTATCCCGGGGTGCCGGATCATGTGTCTTTGTGGGGGTTGCTGATACCGATCCGCCGTGAATTTCATCAATACGTGGCACTGCGCCCCGTACGCCTGTTCGAGGGAATGCAAAGCCCGCTCCGGGGACGCGAACCCGGGGACATCGATTTCCTTATCGTGCGCGAAAACAACGAAGGCGAATATTCCGAGATCGGCGGCAGGCTTTATAACGACACTGATGAGGAACTGGCCGTTCAGCAGAGTGTCTTTACGCGCAAGGGCTGCGACCGGATCATGCGTTACGCTTTCGAACTGGCGCAGAAGCGCGAACGAAAGCATTTGACCTCGGCGACCAAGTCCAACGGTATCATTCACTCCATGCCCTATTGGGACGAGCGGTTCGAGGCGGTGTCCAAGGATTATTCCGATGTCACCACGGACAAGTTCCACATCGATATCCTGACAGCGCATTTTGTCCGTAACCCAGATTGGTTCGATGTTGTTGTCGGCTCTAACCTGTTTGGCGACATCCTTTCCGATCTTGGCCCGGCGGTGACCGGTACCATCGGCATCGCGCCAGGGTCCAACATCAACCCGGAAAAAGAATACCCGTCGATGTTCGAACCGGTGCACGGCTCGGCCCCGGATATTGCCGGTCAGGGCATCGCCAATCCCATTGGCCAGATCTGGTCCGGCGCGATGATGCTAGAGCATCTTGGCCAAAATGAAGCGGCGGCGGCGATCATCAGCGCCATTGAAAAGGTGCTCAAGGATAGCGACGTCAAAACCCCAGACATGGGCGGCAAGGCAAGCACGGAAGAGCTGGGCAGGGCAGTCGAAGAGGCGCTGTGAGCATTATCATTACCCAAGCCCACGGCGAGCAGGACATGGACATCGTTCGGGAACTGTTCGTGGAATTTCAAAAAGCCATCAACGTTGATCTCTGCTTCCAGGATTTCGAAAAAGAACTTGCCGAAATGCCGGGCAATTACGCGCCGCCCAGGGGCGGGCTGTTTCTGGCCAGGGAAGGCGAAGACGTCGCCGCCGTTATCGGTGTCAGGCCCCTTGAAGACCGCAAGGCGGAAATGAAGCGCCTGTATGTACGGTCTGGGTGGCGTGGTCATGGGTTGGGGCGGCGGTTGGCGGACACCGCCGTCAGCACTGCGAGCAAGGCCGGGTATAGTACAATCTGCCTGGATACGCTGGAGTTTATGGACGAGGCCCGGGCGCTCTATCTGTCCATGGGCTTTCGCGAAATTCCCGCCTATTATGATAATCCCCTGGATGGTGTCGTTTATATGGAATTGTCTCTTGTTTAAGTGTCGGTTGATTATCGTTGCTTTGTTCTGGGGGTGGTTGATGGCCCCGGCGTCGTCTTTTGCGGCGGAACTTATTGTCGATGTCGTGGGCGCGGAAAGCGATAAAGGGCAAATTCATTTTGGTCTTTATGATAGTCCCGACGCTTTTCCTGATAAGGATGGCCGAATCGAGGGCACCCAAAAACCCGTCAAAAAAGGTCAGGCCACGGGCGTTTTCAAGGGACTGACCCCTGGATATTACGCCATCGTTGCCTTTCATGACGAGAACAACAATGGAGAGTTCGACCAAGGGCTGTTCGGGGTGCCGCTGGAGACTTACGGCTTTTCCAACAAAGCCGTTGCTGTCCTTAGTGCTCCGTCGTTTGAGAGCGCCCGCATCCAGGTTCCCGAGAAGGGCGCCCACATCACCATCCAACTCAATTAAAGGGGACTTTTTCGTAACTTAAGCTTCCCCGGTTTCGATAACCCCTTCCGCCGCCAGGGCGTCGATGTCTTTGGGGTTGTATTCCAGCAATTCTTCAAGAATTTCCCGTGTGTGCTGGCCTAGTCCCGGCGCTGGGTTGCGGGGAAGCTCGGCATTCTTTTCCAACATCGGCGCCGTTCGGGTGAAGCGATAGGTACCGACGTCGGGGTCGTCAATCGGCATTAGCAGCCCGCGGGCTTCCATGTGCGGGTCGGTGAACACATCTTCGGCGCTATAGACCGGCGCCGTCGGCACACCCTTGGCATTGAGGGTGTCTACGGCCTCGCCCCGAGTCATGCGGCCCAGGTATTGCTTGATAATGGGATCTAGAAACTCATGGTTGGCGGCACGCGCTAAGCTGTTGGCGGCGCGTTCGTCTTCGACCAAATCCTCGCGCCCCATGGCTTCGCACAAGCGTTGCCAGATGATGTTGTCGGGAACGTGCAGGGCCAGATAGCCGTCTTTTGTTTCGTAAGCGCCGCGCGGGAAGAACACCGTCGGCACGCCGCGTTTTTGTTCCTGCCCGGTGACGGAATAAAGCGTCACCATGGTCTCGTTCAGGGCCAGCAAGTTATCGACCATGGATGAGTCCACCACTTGCCCTTCGCCGGTGCGCTCGCGCATTAACAACGCCTGCATGACGCCGTAAGCCGCCATAATCCCGGAAACGATGTCGGCCATGCCATAGACGGTCCAGCTTGGCGGTTTGTCCTGATATCCGACCAAATTCATCATGCCGCTCATGGCTTCGGCGACGATGTCGAAAGCCGGTCGGTTAGCATAGGGGCCTTTGTGGCCTTCCAGTTGGCCAAAACCTGAAATGATGGCCCACACCAGCCGGGGATTCATGTCGCACATTTCGCGGTGTCCGAGGCCCATTTTGCTCATCGATCCGGGGCGCAGGTTTTCCACCACGACATCTGACTTGGCGACCAGCTTTTTAAAAATCTCCTGACCTTTGGGAGCGCGCAGGTCCAGCGACAGACTTTTTTTATTGCGGTTGTAGCCCATGAACCCGGCGCCTTTTTTTTTGCCGTTCTTTTCGGCAAAAGGCGGCATCTGGCGCCTTGGGTCGCCGGTGCCGGGGCGCTCGATCTTGATCACTTCGGCGCCGGCATCGGCCAACAGCATCGAGCAATAAGGCCCGGCGATGTATTGTTCCAACCCGGTAACGCGAAAGCCGGAAAGGGGGCGGTCTTTTTCGTCGCTCAAAAGGTTAGTCCCCGATCCATTCAACGATACTAGAGACCCCCATGCCGACGCCGACGCACAACGTCGCCAAGCCATAAAAAGGCCTGGGCATATCCGCCGCCCGGCGCTGCATCTCGTGAATGAGCGTGACCATAATGCGCGCCCCTGAACTCCCGGTCGGATGGCCCAAGGCGATGGCGCCACCGTTGACGTTGGTGATCTCGGGATTGAGGCCCAATTTGCGAATGCATCCGAGGGCCTGGGCGGCAAAGGCTTCGTTGAGTTCAACCAGACCGATGTCCTCGATCTTAAGCTCTAAGCGCGCCAGCAGCTTTTCCGTTGCTGGCACCGGGCCATAGCCCATGACGCCCGGATCGACCCCGGCGCTGGCCGAGCCGACCCAGCGAACCATCGGTTTAAGCCCCAGTTCCCCGGCTTTGTCGGCGTCCATCATTAGTAACGCCGCCGCCCCGTCGTTGATGCCGCTGGAATTGCCCGCCGTCACCGTGCCTCCCTTGCGAAAGGCGGGCTTTAGTTGGCCTAGGTTTTTGAGCGACGCGGTCAGCTGGTAATGGCCGTTTTGCTTTTCATAGCGCGGGTGCTCGTCCGTATCGATGATCACCGGATCACCCTTGCGCGACGGAACTTCGATGGCGACGATTTCGTCGGCGAAGCGCCCGTCGTTGATGGCTGATACAGCACGGGTATGGCTTTCAACCGCGAAGGCGTCCTGATCGGCGCGCGTGATCTGCATTTCATCGGCGATGTTTTCCGCCGTCTCGCCCAGGCTGATGATCGGATAGAGCGCATCCAGTTTGGGGTTGTTATAACGCCAGCCGACGGTGGTATCCCACATTTGCGGATGGCCGAAGCTGGGCGTCCGGTCCGGCTTCGGCATGCTCCATGGTGCGCGGCTCATGCATTCAACGCCTGAGCCAATAAAAACATTTCCTTCTTCCGCCAGGATTGACCGCGCGCCTAGGTTTATGGCTTCCAGTGCCGAGGCACAGTTACGGTTGATGGTAATGCCCGGTACTTCTTTGGGGAAACCGGCTAACAACAGCGACATGCGCGCTACGTCGCGGTTGTCCTCGCCGGCCTGGTTGCCGCACCCGGCAAACACATCGTCGATTAGTGCCGGGTCGACGCCGGTTCGGACCATCAGGGCTTTCAGGACATCGGCCAGAAGGTCGTCAGGGCGCACGCCTGACAAGCCACCGCCGTATTTTCCGATAGGGCTCCGTACCCCGTCGATGATCACTACGTCTTTCATTTGCTATGGGCTCTTCTTGGTTAACGATTTCTGGGCACGGGTGCAGGCGCGGGTGATTAGTCCTCATTGAGTAGTCCACCATAAATGTTAGTGCATGACCGGTTCCTGGTCCATCGGGAAGATGGTTTCCGGAGCCGGTGGGCGGTAGCCCAATGCACCATGCGGTCTCTTCGTGTTGTAATGTTTCCTCCATTGTTCGATGATAATTTGTGCTTCTTTCAAGGTGTAAAAGACCTCGCCATTTAGCAGTTTATCCCTGAAGCGTGCATTGAAGCTCTCACAGTATCCGTTTTCCCAGAGTGATCCTGGTTTGATGTAGGCCGTTTTTGCACCAACGGCTTTGATCCAGTTTTGTACGGTCTCGGCTACGAACTCAGGTCCGTTGTTCGATCTGATGAAAGCTGGTACCCCGCGCAAAATGAACAGGACGGGCTAATCTCCGGCGCCATCTGGGATTGGCGCTTGAGGAAAGGCCCAGACGGTAGGGGCATGCCATCCTAAGCCGGGAGCCTGGACAGCAGCTCCGTTTTGTCGCTGGGTTTCCCAGGTTACTTACCACAAGGGATACATCGAAAATCTGCCGTGTGACGATGAGACGTTGGATGCGGTGATCTCCAGCGAGGTCATCAATTTGTCTGCTGACAACGCCATCGGCGCGGCCGAGAAATGGGGTGTAAAGAGCGTCTCGTTGCTGGCACTCAAACCGAATTCGGTGTCCACTTAGGGTCATAAGCAGAAGTTTAGGGGCCCCTCCAAAAGGTCCGCTTTCTGGGGCAAAGTGGACCTTCATCAAATTAACCCACTAGCCACTGCCTCCATGATAGCCAAACCTTGATCGCCGCTGATCTGCTAAGCTACCTCGATGTCGTGTTTCGTATATGTCCTGGGCAGTGAGGGGAAAGGCGGGTACCGGACCTATGTCGGCTGGACCACCGACCTGGAACGGCGTTTGAGCGAACATAATGCTGGCACCGGGGCTCGATCGACCCGGGGGCGGCAATGGGTTCTGTTACATTCGGAAAGTTTTGACACCAGGCAAGAAGCCATGAGCCGGGAATGGCACCTCAAACGCGACCGGGGGTTTCGCAAGTCGTTGTGGAAGAAATAATTTAACGACACCAGGTCCGCCACATATCCCGACAGGCGGCTTCCACCTCGCGGGCGTAGGCGGCGGCGTTGCACAGTGGCGAGGCGGCAAGGCGGCCACGCAAGCTCGCTCTCAACGACGTAAGCCGGCCAAGGTCGCGCAGCAGGTTGCCGAGATTGTTGTGGGCCTCGTCATAATCAGGCTTGGCGGTGATGGCTTGGGCCAAATATTCCAATGCCCGCTCGGCCTCACCGGCGGCAAACGCGATGACGCCCAGCATATTGAGCGCCTTCGGGTAATCGGCGTCGTCGAGCAATATTTTCTGGCAGATTTCCTTGGCTTGGGGCAACCGCCCGGCACCCTAATGGGCTATAGCGTCGTTCAGATCCGCAGTCATATCCCCGCCCTTTCCAGTTTTGTGTAGCTGCCGCCCTATCGATATTCAAGCCGTTTGAAAAAGAGCTTCTTTTCAACACCGAATTAAGCCGCCAAAAGCCAAGGATTTGTTGATTTTTTCACCAAACTGGAATATAATTTAACCTTCTGCATATTAGTATTTGACATCACTTGTAGTGACGCGTAGAAACTCGCTCGCGGGAGTTCACAGCCGGTGGCTTTTTGGGCCGGAAGTGGGTTCCCTTCTTGCTCTTTGACATTGTAGATAGATTTAGAAGGGATGCGCAGGCGGCGGTCTTGGATGTGCCATTGGTACGTTTAAAGACCTGTCATATATGTGCATCTTTTTGTTAAACCGAAAATATGTGCATAGGAGACAGCTCTCGCGTTTCCTCGTACTTCTACAGTACGGGAAATTTAACTTGAGAGTTTGATCCTGGCTCAGAACGAACGCTGGCGGCATGCTTAACACATGCAAGTCGAACGAAGGCCCGGGGCTTGCCCCGGATCCCTTAGTGGCGGACGGGTGAGT
>JAZFSL010000052.1:0-9078 GCA_036446135.1 Rhodospirillales bacterium
CCCTTGGTCGCCCGGTTGAAGGCCTTCTCGCCGTTCACGGTGGCCTGGGCGTTGGGGTCGAAGTCCGGCAGCGATACCATGGCCAGCACTTCACCCGAGTTGACATCCATCACCAGACCGGCGGCGCCGATGGCGCGGAATTTCTTGACCGTGTCGATCAGTTCTTGAAGAAGGATGGCCTGGATGCGGATGTCCATCGACACCTTAACGCTATTGGCGGTGCGAAGGTCGCGTTCGAAATACTGCTCAAGCCCGGCAATGCCGCGACCGTCGACATCGGTCAGCCCTAGCACATGAGATGCCAGACGCCCGTGCGGATAGACCCGGCGTTCCCCCGCCTGAAAGCTGAACCCCGGCAGCCCCAAGCGATTGATCTGATAATGTTGCTTAGGGGTCAGGTTGCGGGCGATCCAGACAAAGCGGCCTTTCGAATTCAGCTTCGCCAGAATGTCTTCGCGGTTCAGATCGTCCAACACCGTGATCAGCTTGTTGGCGGCTTCTTCAGGGTTCAACACGGCCGTGGGGTCGACAAACAACGACGCTGTCGGCAGGCTGGTTGCCAGCAAGACACCGTTACGATCTACAATGTCGGCGCGCCCCGTCGGGCTTTCGCGCACCGGTCCGGCATGCGCCAGCGCCGGTTCTCCACCGGCCTTGAAGACGGTTAAATCGACCAGGCGAACGACAATGGCGGAGAATGCCAGCGACAAAATAACGCCGGTCACTAAAAGCCGGTTGCGGCCCGTTTCGATGGCTTGCTTAGCAGTGCCTTCGATCCTGAGGGCGACCAGTTTTTGGTTTTTTGTTTTTTGGGCAATCATCGGATGGGCCTTTCCGCAGAAACCGACATCGCCAGCGGCAAGACGATTTCCTGTCGGTTGTTAACGGAAGAAGAAATGGGGGACGGCTCGATTTGTTGTACTTCCGGCAACAATTCTCTGAGCGTCCCGACCTGATTGGATTGGACAGCCCCGTAACCTAAATAGCGCTTGGCAAGGACCTTAAGCCGATCCGGATCGTTAAGGTGGCTCCATTCCGCATTCAGTACGTGCATCGCCTGCTTGTCATTGGTGATCGACCGGTTCAGACCCACCAACTGTTCTTCCAGGTCCTGCACATGATACTTGACCACGAACAACGTCAGGCTCAGCGATGCTGCGAGAAGAACATTCAGGACCATGGTTGGGCGCATCATTGTCTGTCTCCTCTTATGCGGCGCATTTGGCGGGGGCGCCGGTGCGTTCGGCGGCGCGCATCCGCGCCGAACGGGCGCGAGGATTATAATCGGCTTCCGCCTTAGTCGTTTTGACGGCGCGGCGGCCCAGTAATTTGAATGTCGCCGCAGGCACCTCGGCCTGTTCCGGCGGCAAATGACGCGACGGTTTGGGAGCAACGCCTGAACGTTGCCGCAAAAATTCCTTAACCTGGCGATCTTCCAGCGAATGGAACGAGACAACGCTCAAGCGGCCACCGGGGGCAAGCAGGGTTTCGGCGGCATTGAGGCCGCGGTGCAGTTCTCCGAGCTCGTCATTGACGTAAATGCGCAGCGCCTGAAAAGTACGGGTGGCAGGGTCGATACCGTCCTTGGACTTGGCGACGACGCCGCGAACCAAACTTGCCAACTGCCCGGTACGGGTAATCGGGGTATTCTTTCGAAGCTCGACAATGGCCTTGGCGATGTGCCGGGACCGTCGCTCCTCACCGTAACGATAGATGATATCGGCCAGTTCCTCTTCCGTTAGGCCGTTGACGGCGTCGGCCGCAGTCGCGCCGGTCTCGGCCATGCGCATATCCAGGGGGCCGTCGGCGCGGAAGGAAAAACCGCGCGCACTTTCGTCCAGTTGCATGGAGGAAACGCCGAGGTCAAAGGCGATGCCATCGATTTTTTCAACGCCGGCGTCACCCAACAGCCGCACCATATCGCCGAAGGGGCCGTTGAGGACCGTCAGGCGGCCGTGATATTTTTTCTCAAGCTGATTGCCGAAACTGATCGCCACCGGGTCGCGGTCGATGCCCCAGACGGTACAGTCCGCAGCCTCCAACAAGGCCACGGAATATCCGCCGGCGCCAAAGGTGGCGTCGACATAGATGGCGCCGGCGCGAGGCGACAGGACGTCCAGCACTTCGTTGACCATGACCGGCGTGTGAGGGGTGGTGCTCATGAGCTAGTCATCCCCTTTATCCGTATCGGTTCGGGGTCGCAGTTGCAGGGTGGCGCCGCGCGCACGAGCGCGGTTGAACGCCTCGCCGCGATTAGCGTCGTAGGATTTCGGCTCCCAAATCTGGAAACGGCGTCCGCGACCGACAAAAAGTGCCTGGCCGTCTATACCCGTGATCTTGAGGACGTCTTTCGGCAACGCGATGCGGCCTTCGGGGTCGAAGGGCAGTCGGTGTGCACTTTCTAGAATGACGGACAAATCGTCCTGTTCGTCGGAGAACATCGGCAGGTCTTCCAGGCTGTCGCTGAGGCGGGTCATGAATTCTTCGTCGCAGGCCTCGAAGGCGTTGAATTTAAACAACGGATAGGTGTATAGACCGCTGAAGGATTGGCTCGCCAATGCCTCGCGGAAGGGCTTGGGTACTGAGACCCGCCCTTTCTTGTCGATTCTGTTGACGTACCTGCCAACAAAGAGTGCCATATCTACCCCCACAAAAATTCTTTTGCTTCAACGACTTATGCCGTTGCCGCTGATTTAATGCCGTTGCCGAAAATCCCCCTCAGTCCTTGGACCCCCAATGATCGCAATATGACTGATATTGGGATAACATGGGTATTAATGGGGGTCAATGGGACACTATGGCTTTTCATGGGTTAACAAAACCTTTCCACGGCACGGAATTCCGGGGTTTTTACCCTTATTTTCAAGCCGGCGCGAAGATGCACCGGGGGCCAGCCTATTCGGCACCCTGAATTCGGCGGTTTTGTGTCCCGGAAAAGGTCGTTTTGGGGCGGTTTTGCAGACTTTTTGAAAAGCCCGCCATGGCAGCAAGAGAAAAAAAGCCAGACGGTCTGTAAGCCGGGTTCTGTCCACCCCTTTTGAGGGATAGATGGCCATTCATCTGGGACAAGCGTTACCACTCGCCTCGCGCGACCTACCCGGGCGGCGGCGCGGAAACGCGCCTGTTGGACAAGTCCAACGTGTCGCCCCTATTTGGTCTTGCTCCCGGTGGGGTTTACCCTGCCGCCCCCGTTACCGGAGGCGCGGTGCGCTCTTACCGCACCCTTTCACCCTTACCTTGGGGCCGAAACCCGTCAGGCGGTTTGCTTTCTGTGGCACTTTCCCTGGGGTTGCCCCCGCCGGCCGTTAACCGGCACCGTGTTTCCGTGGAGCCCGGACTTTCCTCCCCTTGCAGGTTTCCCCATAGCAAGGAGCGACCATCCGACCGTCTGGCAGGCTTAACCTAGTCCTGCGGACGGCGGCGTCAAGTGTTGCAGAGATCGAGCAGCGCGCCCAGCCGTCCCGCCAATGCCCCATCGGCAGGGTTGCCGAGGCTTTCCGGGCAGAAATGGCGCTGAAAGGCAATTAGGGCCTCATCCGGATCGCCGGGGTCATAGCCGAAAGTGGCGAGCATTTCAGGAACTTTTTCAACGTCACCCTGCTCTTCTTGCGGCCACAATCCGATCCCTGCTGCCGCCAGTCGCCGCCAGTCGAAGCGCTCGCCGGGGTCGGTTTTACGGGCAGGTGCGACGTCGGAATGGCCGACGACATTGCGGGCCGGAATGGGATGGCGGGACAGGATATCCAACGCCAGCGTTTCCAGCGCCGCCATCTGAAAGTCCGTGAAATCGCGGTAGCCGAATTCGTGGCCGGGGTTGACCAGTTCAATACCGATGGAGCGCGCGTTGATGTCGGTTTCGCCACGCCAATACGCGACACCGGCATGCCAGGCGCGCTTGCTTTCATCGACGAGTGAAATCACCGTGCCGTCTTCGTCGATCACATAGTGGGCGCTGACTTTTGCTGTCAGATCGCAAAGTCTTTCGAGTGCCGCTTGAGCTGTTTTCATGCCGGTGTAATGCATGACCAGCATATCGATGGGGATTGTATCCGGCCGCACATCAAAATTGGGCGACGCGTTCACTTGATCCCCCGTTCCTTCTCGATGTGATCGTAGGCGGCGTTGATGGCGGCCATTTTTTCGTTGGCGACATCAATGAATTCCTGTGGCACACCCTGGGCAATCAGGGTGTCGGGGTGGTTTTCGCGGATCAGTTTGCGATAGGTTTTTTTGATGCTGTCGTCCGTGTCTTTGCGGGTCACGCCCAGAACCTGATAGGGGTCCGCTCCGCCTGGCGCCGCACCAGATCCGGTGCCCATATGAATAGCCTGCAGGCGCTCGAACTGCATTTCGGAAAAACCGAAGATCATCGCCGTCTTGCGGAGGAAGACCTGTTCCGCCGGATGAATAACCCCGTCGGCGCGCGCGATGTGAAACAGCCCGCCCATCAGTTCTTCCAACACCGCCGGCTGCCGGGTGAACATGGCGGCGATTTGCTCGGCGTAGGGTTCGAACCCCTGGGCGTCTTTGCGGGCTTCATTGAACAGCTTGCCGACGTCTTCGGCCTCGCCGGGCGGGATATCAAACAGTTCCTTGAAGACGTCGATTTCGTCACGCGTCACTTTACCGTCGGCCTTTGCCATCTTGGCGCTGAGAACGATGACGGCCGTGGTGAACGCGACCTGGCGGGCGGCAGTTGAATTCGGCAGGCTGGCATCGGTTTCACGCATCTTGTCGTAGGCATGTCCGGCCGCCGTGCCCAACAACGCCCCCATCGGCCCGCCCATGGCGAAACCGGTAACCCCACCGATAACTTTTCCCCAGATGCTCATGCGCGATTAATTTTCCTGCAACCCGATGCGACCGGCCATGGGTAATTTCAGGGCCAAATCCATGGGGTCGATGCCGAAAGTCAGGCCGAGGATATTAATTTCCAGCCCCTCTTCCTTGCCCACCAGCACGCCCAGAAGCCCAAACAGGGAAACCTGAAAACCGGTACCACTGGGGGCGCTGGCAATCAGTTCGCCGCCGGGCAGATAGTCTTTACCGATGGCGGTCGGCGGCAAATCGAGTTTCAGTTCGGGAACGGCGCGCGCGACAAAGGCGGTGAAGGTATTGGAATTGGGGCCGGGCCAGACCACATAGTCACCTTTGTAGGGATAGCGGTGCGCCGCAGCGTCAATGCGTTTGATGACGTCATCGACGCCCGGCCCCCTAATATCGGCGATGACCCGAGGCTTGGCGCCGAACCAGCGCCGGTCCGGTTCTTTTTCCTGAATGCTGAGCGCATTACCGCCGTGATAGGCGTACCAGCCAATGACTTCGTAGACCGTGAACGACAGCGCGTCCGTCGGCTTGACGGCGATCCACGAATGCACCCCGAAAATGCCGCGCCACGAAAAGGCGCGCGCCACATAAACCTGGGCGATGGCTTCGCGGGTGGTGATCGGGTCCGGGGCGATCCCCAAAGGTTCGCGGCTTGCCGTACGCCAGTCTGCTCTCACCGAATGCTTCCCTGATCCAATAAACCCGGCCACCAGCAAAACCGCCAGCAGGGCCAACAGGCCTTTGCGAAATTTTTTCCGTTTTTTTCTCATGGGCTTGCTCATGAAAGCCAGACTGTAATAAGGAAACCGCTCCTTGGCAAAACAAAGGAACGTGACCAGGGGGGACTATATGTTTTATGGATTATAGTTAGATATGACTGAACACGTAGACACCATCATTGCCGGGGCCGGGGCTGTCGGCCTGGCTATCGCCCGCAGGCTGGCCCAGACAGGGCGCGAGGTTATTGTGCTCGAAGCCGAAGACGCCATCGGCACCGGCATCAGCGCACGCAATTCCGAGGTTATCCACGCCGGGATCTATTACCCCGAAGGCAGCCTCAAGGCGGCGCTCTGCAAACCGGGACGCGACGCCTTGTACGAATTCGCCGAAAGCCACGGCGTCACCCACAAACGCCCCGGCAAGCTGATCGTCGCCACCGCCGACAATGAGCTCGACGCACTCACCGATTTGAAACAAAAGGCCAAGGCCAACGGCGTCGATGACCTTGAATGGCTGGATGCCGCCCAAGCCGAAAAAATGGAACCGGCGCTCAGATGCGCAGGCGCCCTGTTATCACCGTCGACCGGTATCATCGATTCTCATGCCTATATGCTGGCCTTGCAAGGCGACATGGAAAAAGCCGGCGGCGCCGTGGCGCTGTCGAGCCCGCTTGTCGGTGGCGCGATCACGAAAGACAGCATTACCATCAATGTCGGCGGGGCTGAGCCGATGGTGCTGGGGTGCCGCGAATTCATCAACGCGGCTGCCCTGGGCGCACGAGACGTCGCCCGGTCGCTGGACGGCTATCCCGAAGCCAGCGTGCCTGCGCTTTATTACGCCAAAGGCAACTATTTCACGCTTTCCGGCAAAAGCCCCTTCGAGCATTTAATTTATCCGGTGCCGGCGCCGGCCGGACTGGGCATCCATTCGACCCTGGATCTGGCCGGGCAAACCAAGTTCGGCCCCGATGTGGAATGGGTCGATAAACCCGATTACGTCGTTGACCCGGCCAGGGCGGTTAAATTCTATACCGCCATCCGCCGCTATTGGCCGGACCTGCCCGACGGCGCCTTGCAGCCGGGCTATGTCGGTGTCCGCCCAAAGCTGGTGCCCGAAGGCGAGCCCCGAGGGGACTGGGTCATTCACGGCCCCAAAACGCATAAACTTCCGGGCATCGTCAGTCTGTATGGTATCGAGTCACCGGGGCTGACCTCGTCGCTGGCGATTGCCGATTATGTCGCCGGTCTGTTAGGGGTCTGAACAATGGATCGCGATTTTTTTTGCCGACGCGTCTTCGCATCTCATCCGCCGATTGACCAATGCCCGGGCCACCAAGCGCCGTCATCAGGTCTATTGCGGGGAATTAAGCTCTTCCCATCGGGACAGAAAATAACAATGAATTTATAAGGTATGCATTTCCCGTTTATGGGATACAATACCCACCGCTTCTCAAACTGCTATTTTCTCGTCGATTGGATTCGGACTGTCGGTAAGGGGTAGGTGATGCGGGCAAGGATATTCATTTTGGCCATTCTGGTGAGTGTGCAATTCTTTGCATACTCAGCAGCCAACGCTGATACCCACTTCTTTGCATACTCACCAGACAAAGACGAAGCCCCAGCCAAAGCTGTTTCCCACGGACCGGTGGCGATGGTCGAGGGGATCGAGAACGCGCCCAATGCCGGTGTTGCGTTTTTGGATTATGTCTACGCCGATCAAAAAATCAATCTCGGCGCAAACGGCAAAGTGGTGCTTTCTTACTTCGATACCTGTTTGACGGAGACGATTGTCGGCGGCCGGGTCACTGTTGCCCCCGGCGCAAGCGAAGTCGAAGATGGGCAGATCAGCGTTAAGGCGTTCCCCTGTCAGGGGGCCAAAATTATCGTCACTGCCGAAACTAGTGAGGCCGGTGCGACTGTCAACCGCGTTACACCCTTCGACGGACAGAATTGGTTGGAATGGACGGTGAAAACCGCTCAACCGTTATTCAAGTGGCCGGCTTCAGAAGGTGAAACGTTTGTCAGAGTCTTCGATATGGATATGGAGGCGCCTGAAATGATTTGGCAGGGAGAGGCAAAAAGCAGTCACCTGACTTACCCGGCATCTGCGCCAAAACTTCAAATCGGAAGACCATACCGTGTTCAGGTCTCTCGAATGGACGAACCGATCATGGCAACCATGTTTTCCATTGATCCTGATCTTGATATTCCCGATACCCTCATGAGCCGGGTTATACCCGTCAAGCAGTAATCCGGGCGCCCATGTTCTTTACACTTTTTACACATCGCGCCATTTCCCATGGCTGAGCAGAGAGACGCCCACCGCCGTCTTTGGCGACACCGGTGGGCTGTCGCGGTCTTTATCGGTTTGAGCTTAGGCGTTGCCTCGATTGCCCCTATGGCCGACGGAATTCATCGTTTCGGAATCGATATTCTATTGCCATTACGCCACCAGTTTTTTGGGCCGCTTTACCCGCCGTCCGAGTCTGATGCGGTCGTCGTGTCCATTGACGAAGAAACTTACAACCGGCCTCCGTTTTCCGAGACGCCGCGGGTGGCATGGACACCGATGCTTGCGAAAGTCCTGAATGCCATTGACGGCGCCGGGGCCCAGGTTATCGGTCTGGATCTTATCTATCCGACCAGTCTGGACAAGCCCGGTCTATTGCCCGGTTACGATAAACCGTTGCTGATGGCGATGTTTAAGGCCGGACGCGCAAAACGGTTGGTATTGGGTAAGGTGCGCCTGTCCAAACAGTCAATCGTCCCCTACAAGGGCCAGCAAATAGCTGTAGGAGGCGCGGCAAACATCCGTGCTTTGAATATCTTACTGGATAAAGACAACGTGGCCCGGCGTTATCCCAAGAAATTTTCCGATGTAGCCGGCGGACAAACATCATCTTTTGCCATGGAACTGGCAAGGAGAGGGGGCGTGAAGATGGGCGTTGGGTCAGAGTTCCTGATCAATTACAACACTGGCGCCAACGATATTCCCACCTACAGTTTTGCTGATCTCCATCTCTGCGCGGAAGAAGGTGACAGGGATTATTTCACCCGTCATTTTGCCGGGAAAACAGTCATCGTCGGATCCGCATTGGATGTGGAAGATCGCCGGTTTGCGGCTAAGCGATATGCCAATTCAGGGGGCACCGCCCGACCACCGGAAAGATGCCGTATAGCGTTCGACGCGGAGCGGTTTGGCGAGATCGTTCAAAGACGAACCATGCCGGGCGTTTTTATACACGCTGCCGCGGTCAACACACTCACTCATGACAACGCCCTTCATCTGCTTAATCGCGCCGGCACCCTCGCCCTAACCGCCGCCAGCGGAGCCGCTCTTGCCATCTTGTTTTTCCTGCTAACGCCGCTAACAGGCGTCCTGGTCGGAACCGGTTTTGTTGCCGTCGAGGGGATCGTTTCCCTGATCGCATTTCAAGGCGGCATAGTCTTTCCCGTCGTTGCGCTGGCACTTGGGGCCATTGCCACTTTTACCGTCGTTTATGCCTTCCGGTTTGTCATCGAAGATCGCACC
>JAZFSL010000053.1:0-6688 GCA_036446135.1 Rhodospirillales bacterium
CAGCCGACAATTCCGATCTTCATCAAAAGGCTCCTGCCTGAAAATTCCCCCATTCTTTAGGCGAGGGGCGCGCGGATTGCCAGTAATTCTTGTTTATTCATCTGAACAGGCGAGAGCGTTGAACAAAGCTTTGGAAAATGAATGCAAAAAGTTGCGTCTTTTTTTACTCCCCGCCTTTCGGCCAGAAAGAACCTGTTCCTGGCCCCAGTATTGTCTTGGCCGCCATCAAGTGGGGGTATTAAATAGCTTCCAAGCCCGGCTAACGGGCACGATTGATTTTGGGAGACAGCCATGACCTACCGTAGCGGGCGACATTTTTTGCAGATCCCGGGGCCGACCAACGTGCCCGATCGGATTTTACGGGCCATGGACCGGCCGACCATCGACCACCGGGGCCCGACCTTCGCCCTCATGGCCAAAGAATGCCTGAACGGCATCAAAGGTATTTTCAAGACCGAACAACCGGTCCTCATCTATCCGGCGTCCGGCACCGGCGCCTGGGAAGCCGCGCTGGTCAATACGCTCGACCCCGGCGACAAGGTGTTGATGTTTGAAACCGGGCAGTTCGCGACGTTGTGGCAACGGGTCGCCGAACGGCTGGGGTTGCAGGTCGAAATTGTTCCCGGCGACTGGCGCTCCGGCGTCAATCCCGAAGCCGTGGCCGAACGATTGAGCGCCGATAAGGAGCACACGATCAAGGCCGTCGGCGTCGTCCACAACGAAACATCCACCGGGGTGACATCGCGGATTGCCGAAATCCGCAAAGCCATCGATGCGGCCAAGCACCCGGCGCTGTTTTTCGTCGACACCATCTCGTCACTGGCGTCTATCGATTACCGCCATGACGAATGGGGCGTCGACGTCACCGTTGCCGGGTCGCAAAAAGGCCTGATGCTGCCGCCGGGGCTGTCGTTTAACGCCGTCAGTAAAAAAGCCTTAAAGGCGGCCGAAGCATCGACGTTCCCGCATTCCTACTGGCGCTGGGACGATATGATTGAGACCAACAAGAATGGCTTTTTCCCCTATACCCCGGCGACGAATTTATTGTTCGGTTTGCAGGAAGCCATCAATATGCTGAACGAGGAAGGCCTGGATAACGTCTTCGCCCGCCATGACCGCATGGCCGAAGCGACGCGACGCGCCGTCACCGCCTGGGGGCTGGAGGTTCTCTGTCAAAACGAAAACGAATATTCCTCATCCCTGACGGCGGTGTTGATGCCGGATGGCATGGATGCCGACGCGTTTCGCAAGGTGGCGCTGGAAAAATTCGACCTGTCTTTAGGTAATGGTCTCGGCAAGGTCGCCGGCAAGGTCTTTCGCATCGGCCACTTGGGCGACTTTAATGCGCTGATGCTGGCCGGCACGCTGTTCGGCGTCGAAAAAAGCCTGCGCCTCTTCGGCGTCAACTCAGCCCACGGCGGCGTCGATGCGGCGATGGATTATTTGGAGGGGTGAGGCTTCGCCACCACAATCACCGGTTCGGAGTGATGGCGGCCGAAGCATTCATCCGGAGATTGTTTGAAGAGGGCAGCGTCGAGGCTGGCGTTTGGACAGCTGAGGGCCAGAGCCCCGTTCCGGCCGTTCAGTGGTCGGGCCCTACTCCTTCAAATCTTCCCACAGTTCCTTGACCTTGCCGAAGAAACTGTGCGCCTGGGGGGAGTGGGTTTCGGCGTTGGAGTCGGACTCAAATTCTTTCAGCAATTCTTTTTGCTTGTCGGTCAAGTTGACCGGCGTTTCGACCTGCGCCTGGATGAACATGTCGCCGCGCGATTTGGCGCGCAAAATCGACATGCCCTTGCCCTTGAGGCGGAACTGGTGGCCCGTCGGGGTGCCCGCCGGAATGGTGACGCGGGCCATGGCGCCTTCGATGGTCGGCACATCGACGACACCGCCCAACACCGCGGTCGTCATGGGGATCGGCACCCGGCAATGGATGTCGGCGCCGTCGCGCTGGAAAATGCGGTGCGGCTTGATGCTCAGGAAGATGTAAAGATCGCCTGACGGCGCGCCTCTGACCCCGGCTTCGCCCTCGCCCGTGAGGCGGATGCGGGTGCCGTCTTCGACACCTTCGGGGATGTTGACGGAAAGCTGTTTTTCTTTTTGCACCCGCCCGGCGCCGCCGCAATTGGTGCAGGGTTTTTTAATGACCTCGCCGCGACCGCCGCACGTATGGCAGGTGCGCTCGACGGTGAAAAAGCCGGACTGGGCGCGCACCCGTCCATGGCCGTCACAAGTGTCGCAGGTTTCAGGCCGCGCCCCGCCGGCAGCACCCGAGCCCTTGCATTCGCCGCAAGCAACCGACGACGGCACGCGGATCTGCGTCTGTTTGCCGTTGAAGGCATCTTCCAGGGAGACATCCATGTTAAAGCGAAGATCGGAACCGCGACCCGCACCCCGGGCCGCACCACCACCGTGACCTTGGCGGGAGCCGCCGAAATCACCGAACATTTCATCGAAGATATCGGCGAAGCCAGAGGCAAAGCCGCCCCCCGGGCCGCCCGGACCACCCGGTCCGCCGGCGCCGGCCTGGGCAAACGCGTCATGGCCAAAGCGGTCATAGGCAGCGCGTTTTTGGTCGTCTTTAAGGACCTCGTAGGCCTCGGATAATTCCTTGAACTTCTTTTCAGACGCCTTGTCACCCGGGTTCTTGTCGGGATGGTGTTTCATGGCAAGCTTGCGGTAAGACTTTTTAATTGTCTCCGCATCGGCGTCACTGCTGACGCCCAGCGTCTCGTAAAAGTCCCCTTTCGCCATTTCGGACGCCCCTTACTTCTTTCCGCCCGATCCGGCTATTTCTTGCCTTTTTTGCCTTTGGCGTCCTTTTCTTCGGATGCCTCTTCAAAATCGGCATCGTCATCGGTATCGTTATCGGGATCAGGGGTTTCATCAGCAGAGCCATCAGAGGCCTCATTCGGGTCGACCTCTTCAAAATCGGCGTCAACGACGGTGGCGTCATCACCGGGTTCTTTATCTTCTGCGTCCCCGGAACCCTCGCCGTCTGGCGCCGCGTCGCCGCCTTCGCCTTCTTCCTGACTGGCCTTATAGATGGCTTCGCCGAGCTTCATGGCGGCCTCGGTGAGGGCCTCGGTCTTGGCCGTAATGGCTTCGACGTCATCGGATTCAAGCGTCTCTTTCAATTCCTGGATGCCATTCTCGATGGCCGATTTCTCATCTTCGGAAACCTTGTCGCCATAATCCTTAAGGTTCTTTTCCGTTGAATGGATCAACGAGTCAGCACTGTTCTTGGCATCGACCGTCTCGCGCCTGGCCTTATCGTCTTCGGCGTGAGCCTCGGCTTCGTTGACCATGCGCTCAATGTCATCATCCGACAGCCCGCCAGACGCCTGGATGCGGATCTGCTGCTCCTTGCCGGTGGCCTTGTCCTTGGCGGTGACGTTAACAATGCCGTTGGCGTCGATATCAAAGGTGACTTCGATTTGCGGCAGGCCGCGCGGCGCCGACGGCAGGCCGACCAGGTCGAACTGGCCCAACACCTTGTTGTCAGACGCCATTTCCCGTTCGCCCTGGAAGACGCGGATGGTGACCGCCGTCTGGTTATCTTCTGCGGTTGAGAAGATCTGGGATTTGCGTGTCGGGATGGTGGTGTTGCGATCAATAAGCCGGGTGAAAACGCCGCCCAGGGTTTCGATGCCAAGCGACAGCGGCGTTACGTCGAGCAACAACACGTCTTTGACGTCGCCTTGCAGCACGCCGCCCTGAATGGCGGCGCCGATGGCGACGACTTCGTCCGGGTTGACGCCCTTGTTCGGTTCGCGGCCGAAAAAGTCCTTCACCGTTTCGGTCACCTTGGGCATGCGGGTCATGCCGCCGACCATGATGATCTCGTTGATGTCGCTGGTCTTGAGGCCGGCGTCCTTCAATGCCTTCTTGCAGGGTTCCACGGTGCGCTTGATCAGCTCTTCGACCAGGGATTCCAGTTTCGCCCGCGTCAGCTTGATGGTCAGATGCTTAGGGCCAGACTGATCGGCGGTGATAAAGGGTAGATTGACTTCGGTCTGCGTCGCGCTGGACAGTTCGATCTTGGCCTTTTCCGCCGCTTCTTTGAGGCGCTGCAGGGCCAGCTTGTCTTCGCGCAGATCAATACCGTTTTCTTTTTTGAACTCTTCGGCCAGAAAGTCGACGATTTTGATATCAAAATCCTCGCCGCCCAAAAACGTGTCGCCGTTGGTCGATTTGACCTCGAACACGCCATCGCCGATTTCAAGAATAGAGACGTCAAACGTGCCGCCGCCGAGATCATAGACGGCGATAACGCCGGCTTCTTTTTTATCGAGCCCGTAGGCCAGGGCCGCCGCCGTTGGTTCATTGATGATGCGCAGCACTTCCAGGCCGGCGATTTTACCTGCGTCCTTGGTTGCCTGACGCTGGGAATCGTTAAAGTAGGCGGGAACCGTAATCACCGCCTGCGTCACTTCCGAGCCGAGAAAGCTTTCCGCCGTTTCCTTCATTTTTTGCAGGATGAAGGCGGAAATCTGGCTCGGGGAATATTTCTGGCCATCAGCCTCTACCCAGGCATCGCCATTGTCGCCCTTGACGATTTTATAGGACACCAGTTTTTGGTCTTTTCTCGTGATCGGGTCGTCATAGGGGCGCCCGATCAGGCGCTTGATAGCGGACAGCGTGTTGGAAGGGTTGGTGACGGCCTGGCGCTTGGCCGACTGGCCGACCAGCCGTTCGCCGCCCTCGGCAAACGCAACGATGGACGGCGTCGTGCGCGCGCCCTCGGCGTTTTCCAGGACCTTGGTGTCCTTGCCGTCCATGATGGCGATGCAGGAATTGGTGGTGCCTAAGTCGATTCCGATGACTTTGCTCATGTTATCCTCTTTTTTTGGCGTTTCAGGCGTTAGAAAGGCCGCTAAAAGCGGCATTTCCAACGACCCTACATTATCTGGGCGTTATATAGGTCCGGCAGGGAAAGGGCGCAACCTTAGCCGTGATAAAAAATTGATCTTTATCCGGCCCTAACGTACCGGCCTTAAAGCCTTTTTATAGCTCTTCATCCAGTTGTTGCCCCGGTCCTTCGCCTTTGTCTTCGTAAGCCGTCTGGCCGTCTTCTGCGGGCGCGGCTTCTTTGGCTGCATCGCCATTGTCCTCATTGTTCCTTGGCGGTCCGCCTTTCGAGACGCCGACCTTGGCCGGGCGCAGCAGGCGGTCGTTCAACACATAGCCGGTTTCCACCACCTGAACGACGGTGGAATTGGGTTTCGAAGGATCATCCACTTCGAACATGGCTTCGTGGAAGTTATGGTCGAATTTTTGACCCATGGCGTCGATGCTCTTGATGCCGAAACGCTCGAACGTCGCCAGCATGTCGCGCTCGGTCATTTCCAGGCCGACCATGACCTGTTCGAGAGCAGGATCTTGACGGCGGGCATCCGCGTCGACGCTGGCCATGGCGCGGCGCATGTTGTCGGCGACGGGCACCATATCGCGGGCGAAGTTGGCGATAGCGTATTTGGCGGCGTCTTCTTTGTCGCGCTGGGCGCGGCGGCGAACGTTTTCCGATTCGGCCAGGGCGCGCAGCAGCTTGTCATTGAGATCGGCGAGCTTTTCTTCCGGCGAAAGCTCCGCTTCTGTTTCCCCCGACTCTGTTTCCCCCGCCTCTGATTCACTTGCGGCCTCCACCTCTTCGCCTTCTTCGCCTTCTGGGGCTTCCGGCGTATCCACGGCCTCTGCTTCGGCGACTTCTTCTTCGGGGTTCTGGTTTTCTTCAGCGTCCACGGCGGGTGTTTCCTTGTTTTTTTCAGTCATTGTTTAGCTTCGCCTCCACATTGCCGCCATGTCCGAGGAAGCGGCTGATCAGCTTTGATGTATAATCGACCATGGGGATGATGTTGGCGTAATTGATGCGGGTTGGGCCGATGACGCCGATGGCGCCGACGACACGCTCCTCCGAATTCCGGTACGGGCCGACGATCATCGAACAACCGGCCAGGTTAAACAGGTTGTTGTCGGTGCCGATAAAAATGCGCACGCCTTCCGCCGTGTCGGTCAACGACAGCAGCTTCAGCATTTCTTCTTTGGTGTCCAGCGCCGAGAACAGGGCGCGGATTTGCTCGAGGTCGGCAACAGCGGAAACATCGTTGAGCAGGTGCGCCTGTCCACGAATAATCAACGCGCTGCCCTGTTCGCCGCCGGCCCAAGTGGCAAGGCCGCTTTCAACGACCCGCGTCGTCAGTTCGTCTAGATCGACGCGGTGCTGATCCAGTTCGGTCATGATTTCGTCATAGGCTTCGCTCAACGTACGCCCGACAAGGCGGGAGCTGAGAAAATTCGTCGCCTCCACCAACGCCGACGGCGGCAGGCCCGAGGGCGTCTGGATGATGCGATTCTCGACGATGCCGGTTTCCGTCACCAGCACCACCAGCGCCCGGCCGGGGCTGAGATTGACAAATTCAATATGTCGCAGCGGGCTATTCGCTTTCGGCGCCATCACCAAAGACGCGCAACGGGCCAGCCCGGACAGCGCCGATGTCGCTTCTTCCAGCAATCCTTCCAGGTTGTTGGGCGTGCCGGCGCACTGCACGTCGATGGTTTTGCGTTCTTCTTCCGTCAGGTTGCCGACTTCTAAAATACCATCGACGAATATCCTGAGGCCGGCTTCCGTCGGCAGGCGGCCGGCGGACGTATGCGGTGCGTACAACAGGCCGGTTTCTTCCAGGTCCGC
>JAZFSL010000054.1:0-6683 GCA_036446135.1 Rhodospirillales bacterium
AAATAGTTCCGCACCTGGCTCAGGTATTGCCCTTTGTTGGCGGTGACATGGCGGAAATCCAGCCAGTCGGACTGGATGGAATTCAGGCGGTGGGCGGTCTGAAGACCAATGGCGGCGCCACTAACCATGATCGCCACCAGTAAAAAGGCCAAGCCAAAGGCGATAAATCTTAATTGCCTGATTTTCGAATCTGACAGGGGTTTGAATTTATTCATCACCGGGCCTCAGGAAAATCTGTTAGGGGTACAGCCAATGAGGCCCATTCACTCAAGGCCATATAACCGCGTTTGATCTTCAAAAAATGCTGGCTTCGCACTCATTTGTTCTTTGGCATGGGGTGTTCTCCTGTTCTTCCATAAGCGCTCTGGCGAGCATAGCATCAGGTTGTTCCTGGGCGACAGGTTTCAGTGGAAGGGAATGAGGGGCTGGGCTGGATGACAATTGCACAGAAGGTTGGGAACTGGTGTTGCTGAATTTAGGGGAGGAGATGAAGGAAAAGAGCATCAAGGTTATTTTCACCCGACTGTCGGACAAAGCTAAATTCATGGAAAAATATGGGGGCGAATAAGCAAGAAGCGAAAACCCCTGATGCCTGTATTCGCAGCAATGGCCTTCTTTCTCCTGATTACCGGTTGCTCGTCTGAGGACGCGGAAAAAATCATCTATACGGGCGGCGGGATCGCCTAATATTCTTTTTAACTGCCTGACCGTTCTTCCCGCTCTTGAGCCTGCCCGTCATTCAGGTCAAGGTGTTTGAATGTGTTTCAGTGCGTTGAAGGGGGGCCAAAATGGATTTCGCTGTGGGGCTGGCAATGGCGTACGCGAAGATTCTTTTCGTGGCCCTGGTGATCATGGTCGGAGTTTGGTTGTTGGCTAAAATTTCCGTGGCCTTGCATAACCGCGCTCACCCGCCTGCTGACGGTAATGATCATGATTAAGTCCGCCGTTTCCCGGTGATTACGGCAGGGCGGCGGCAATGATGGAAAAACCGCGCTCTTTTTGGCAATCCCCGTGGATCGGGTTTTCTATATTGGCCGCCGTCCTGGCGGGCCTGGTTATTTTCCTCGTCACCCAGTATCCCGAGGCTGTCGACGGGGACGGAAAAATCAACCTGGTGTACAGCCTGCTGGTGTTGGGCTTTTTGCTTGGTTCGGCGTTTTTACACCGGCGTTTCAAGCCCAGCCACGTGATCCGCAATATCCTTGCCTGGGCCGGGATCGGTGTGGTGCTGTTAGTTGGATACGGCTATCGCTATGAGCTTGGCGACATCAAGAACCGGCTGATGGGGGAATTGTTTCCCCAGGACGGGATGGAGATGACTGGCGGCAAAGTTTCCATCCGCGCCAGCCAGGGCGGTCATTTCATTGTCGAAGCCAGGGTAGATGGGGTGGCGGTCCGGTTCTTGGTCGATACGGGGGCGAGCGACGTGACCTTAAGCCCGAGAGATGCCCAACGGTTGGGATTCGACATTAAAACCCTGGCCTTTAACCGCGCCTACGCAACGGCAAACGGCATTGTTATGGGGGCGCCGGTGCGCCTGGGACATGTCGGCATCGGTTCGATTACGCTTGGCGACGTGCGGGCATCCGTCAACGCTGCGCCGATGAAACACTCGCTTCTGGGCATGAGCTTCCTCAGCCGGCTTTCAGGTTTTGACGTCAGCCGCGATATGCTGGTGCTCAGACCCTGATAAGACTCGTCTTAGAGGGTGATTTAGCCGATCTTGAGCCAAATGCGGCGTCCGGACATATCGCTTTTTTCGAACAACTGATCGGCCCTGATAAAGGCCGGCGGCGGCGCCATTTCACCGTATTCCCTGATGAGCAGGTTGGTGGTGCGGAAAAATTCAGATTCTGTGGCCATGGGAAACCTCAACTTGTAGTTTTGATGATTTCTGTCGTGGTCACGCCAAGACGGTCGTCAACGACGATGACTTCACCTTTGGCAACCAGCTTGCCATTGGTGTGGACCTCGATGTCTTCACCGACGGAGCGGTTCAGTTCAACCACAGCGCCGCGGCGGAGTTTTAGAATTTGGGAAATAGGCATGTTCGACATCCCCAGGACGGCTGTAATCTCAACCTCAACATCCATCAAGCCCCGAAGTTCGCTTGAAGGCCCTTCTACCCGCCAAAACCTGCAGAAGCACTTTATCAAAAATTGCCCGTAGACTTTGGTAAAGCTTCTGTTAATAATTTTCCTCGTAAAATATGCACAACCTCATCAGGTCGCTTGTTTTTGTCGGGCGTTAAGAAAGAGGGGTAGCTCCAAGGGGGAACCGGATAAAACAAGATAACCGGATAGGGGCTAAATATGCTTCAGGTACCGACTGCGGGGACCCAGATTTTCGAGGTCACCATCTACAATAAAGAAGTCCGTTCTCTGGTGAAGGAAAACCAGAGCCACCTGTTTTATGACGACCAATGGGCGGATGTGCGTGTTCACGATGTGCTGGCAGAGAACGAAGATCAGGCCAGGGCCTTGATTGCGGAACGCTTCCCCCCTGATGATGGTTTTGTCATCGGCACCATCGTGCCGACCTCAATGTAATTTCAGAATTTTTCGAAGGGGCGTTGCGTCTCAGTCTTCTTCGTTCTGCTTGGCGATTTCGGCATCGCGCAGTTGCTTGCGCTTGATCTTGCCGGTGGGGGTCATCGGCAGGGAGTCGACGAATTCTATGATCCGGGGTTTTTCGTGCGGCGACAGGCGGCGGTTGAAAAAATCGCGGATGTCGCGTTCCAGGTCGGGGCTACCGTTATGGCCATGGCGAAGTTGAATAAAGGCCTTGATCTTCTCGGTCCTAAGCGGATCTGGGATACCGATGGCGGCGGCCAAGGATACCGCCGGATGGCGGGTCAGGCAATCCTCGATCTCGCCGGGGCCGATGCGGTAGCCGGCCGAGGTAATAACGTCGTCTTCTCTGCCTAAAAACCAGAAATACCCGTCCGCGTCCTTGGCCCCCCGATCACCGGTCAGCAGCCAATCGCCCAGAAACTTGTCCTGCGTCGCTTGCTTGTTGTTCCAGTATTCCAGGAACATCACCGGATCGGGGCTTTTGACCGCGATCTGGCCTTCTTCTTCGGACCCTAGCACATTGCCGTCGGGGTCAATGATCTCGACTTCATGGCCGGGTGTCGGTCTCCCTATGGACCCGGGCTTGACCTCCATGAGCAGGCCGCAGTTGGCTGTTACCAAATTGCATTCCGTCTGCCCGTAAAATTCGTTAAAGCTAACGCCAAGCTCGTCTCGGCCCCATTCCAGGACCTCGGCGCCCATGGGTTCGCCGGCGGACGCGACGGTGCGCAGATCAACTTCAAATCGCCTCCGAATGTTTTCCACGTCGCGCATCAGCTTCAATGCTGTCGGCGGCATGAAGGTGTTGCGCACCCGGTGGCGACCCATCAGGTGGGCGGCCTGTTCTGGGTCGAACTTGCGCGATCTGTGCGCCAGCACCGGAACACCATGATACCAGGCGCCCATCAGGGCGTTCATCAGGCCGCCGATCCAGGCCCAGTCGGCGGGCGTCCACATCAAATCACCGTCCTGGGGGAAGAATTCGTGTGGCATTTCAACCCCAGGAAGATGGCCTATAATGGTACGGTGCGCGTGCAGCGCACCCTTGGGGTTGCCGGTTGTGCCAGACGTGTAGCTGATGAACGCCGGGTCTTCGGCGCCGGTGTTGAGCGGCGTAAAGGCGTCTTTGGCCTCGTTCAGGCCGCGCCAGAAATCGTTCCAGCCGTCGCCGTCTCTACCGGCCCCGGTGACCAACATTGTTTCAAGGTTTGCCAAGTCTTCCCGGATGGCTTCGATTTTACTTAGGTTTTCGGTGTCCGTTATCAACCCCTTGGCGCCGCTGTCAGCTAGGCGATAACGAAGGGCGTCCTCGCCAAACAGGGTAAACATGGGGATCGAAATCAGACCCGCCTTCCAGGCGGCGATGTGGGCGATGCCCGCTTCCACCGATTGCGACAGTAAGATTGCAACCCGGTCGCCGGGTTTCAGGCCCTTGGCCACAAACAGATTGGCAAGTTTGTTGGAAAGTCCCTTCAGGGCTTGGAAACTGTATTCGGTGATGTCACCGTTTTCGTTTTCGAGAATTAGTGCCGTCCGGCTGGCCCCGGCGTCGGCATGGCGGTCACAAACCGCCACCCCCATATTAATGAATTCCGGAACTTCCCAGGTGAAGGCGTTTGTTACCTGTTCGTAGGTTTCGGCTTTTTGCAGCATGGTTTCCCCCAAACGCATTGGAAAAAATCATAGCAAGTTCTCACCACGAATGAAAAAAGATCAATGGAATTAAAGAGCCAGAAAAGCAGCCTTATTTTGCCGCCGCAGGCGCTGGTGCTGCCATAGGTGTTGGCGCTGGGGTCTCTTCCTCTTTTTCTTCGCCGCCGGTCTCGAAAAATCGGTAGGCTTCCTCTACGACTTCCAAAACAACGCCGTCGAAGCCCTGGCGGATGATGCCGTAGATGTAGGACTTGGCGTCGCCGGTAATGATGCGCTGCCATTCCGGGCGCCAGTACTGGACATAATTGCGGTCCACGTCTGGCCGGCGAACCTGCAAGGCTGAACCTTATCCGAAAGTGGTTAACATGTTCTTGATTCAGGATTTTCCGGCTTCCCTCACCATCATGTGATCGCCCATTGCTTGCAGGGCGCCGAAGGGGGGGGCAATCTGGGACGATGAATTTCAACCGCCGCATTTTTCTGGTTGCCGGGGCATTGCTTTTTGGCTTTGCCGTCCCGTTTACGACCATGGACAGCTCCTTGGCCGGCCCTTCCTGGAAAAGGGAATGGCCGAAGACGGATTTCTCTAAAAAATCCATCGATCTGAGTGAAATAATGTCCGGCGGACCACCCAAAGACGGAATCCCCTCCATCGACAAGCCCCGCTTCGCCCGTCTTGCCGAGGTCTCGGGCCTAGCGGATACGGAACCGGTTGTGGGGCTGATCATCAACGGCAAGGCCAGGGCCTATCCGCTGCGCATCCTGACATGGCATGAAATCGTCAATGACGAACTTGCCGGCGTGCCGGTGACGATCACCTATTGCCCGCTTTGCAATTCGGCCATCGCCTTCGATCGGCGCCTCGACGGCAAAATTCTCGATTTCGGCACTACGGGCAAGCTCAGAAAATCGGATATGGTGATGTATGACCGGCAAACGGAAAGCTGGTGGCAGCAGTTCATGGGCGAGGGCATCGTCGGGGAAATGACCGGTAAGCGCCTGAAGACTATCCCGGCGAGGCTGGAATCTTTCGCCAATTTCAAGAAACGCGCGCCCAAAGGTGAGGTGCTGATTCCCAACGACCCCAACATGCGCAATTATGGTCGTAATCCATATGCCGGGTATGATAGCGCCTCCATGCCGTTTCTATTTCAAGGCGACCTGCCCAAGGGCATTAACCCCATGGTACGGGTGATCGTCATTGACGGCGAGGCCTGGAGCCTGCCGCTGCTGCGGCAAAAGGGATCACTTCACAGCCGTGACTTGATCTTGACCTGGGGGGCGGGGCAGAATTCGGCGCTGGATGCGGCCTTCATCAGCAAAGGCCGCGACGTCGGTAACGTGGTCGCGCAACGCTCCCGGAACGGTAAAGTGGAAGATGTCGTTTATGACGTTACCTTCGCCTTCGTCTATAACGCCTTTTTCCCTGACCGGAAAATACATACCAACTGAGTGGCGGTTGCCTGATAAGGGCGGCGGGGGTTATATAATCAGGTTAGTCTGCCTGATCCCTTTAATGACGTTTAGTGTGTGATATGGCCTCGGAATTTCTTGCATCCGCTTGTCCCCATGATTGCCCCAGCACCTGTGCGCTGGAAGTCGAGCGTCTGGACGCACACACCATCGGCAAAGTCCGGGGCGCGGCCGACAACGACTACACCTTGGGTGTCATTTGCGACAAGGTTTCGCGTTACCGCGAACGCATTCACCATTCGGACCGATTGACCCGGCCGTTGCGCCGTGTCGGCGCCAAGGGCGAAGGTAAGTTCGAGCCGCTATCCTGGGACGACGCCTTGGACGAGGTCGCCCAGGCCTTCCAGCGCGCCGCCGCCGAACACGGCCCAGAAGCCGTCTGGCCCTATCATTACGCCGGTACCATGGGTCTGGTGCAACGCGACGGCATCCACCGGCTACGCCACGCCATGGGGTATTCGTCGCTGGACGAGACCATCTGCGTCACCCTGGCCCAGAAGGGATGGATCGCAGGCACCGGGGCGCTTTGGGGCACCGATCCGAGGGAGATGGCGGATGCGGACCTGATCGTTATTTGGGGCACTAACGCGGCATCGACCCAGGTCAACGTTATGACCCACGTCACCCGGGCGCGCAAGGAGAGGGGCGCTAAGGTGATATGCGTCGATCCCTACCGCACCCAGACGGCGAAATCGGCTGACATTCATCTACCGGTTCGTCCCGGTACGGACGGCGCGCTTGCTTGCGGCGTCATGCATGTGCTGTTCGCCGAAGGCTTTGCTGACAGGGACTACATGGCGCGCTATACCGACGATCCGGATCGCCTGGAGGCGCATATCAAAAACCGCACCCCGGCCTGGGCGGCCGGGATTACCGGGCTGCCCGAAGATGACATCGTCGCCTTCGCTCGTCTTTATGGGGAAACCCAACGCAGCTATATCCGCGCCGGCTACGGCTTTTCCCGCAGCCGCAATGGCGCCGCCA
>JAZFSL010000055.1:0-4178 GCA_036446135.1 Rhodospirillales bacterium
GCCGGCGATGTCATGAAACTGGATGTTGACCCCAAAACCCATCCCGCATGGACCGGCGTTCACCGTCTTCTCGACAGCGGCGGGCAATTGGCCAAATTCAATAAAAGGTTTAAGGACCTGGGTCTTAAGAGCTAAGCCCCTTTCTTTCGCACTTGCCTTAAGCCTTGTTTTGAAATGCTCCCGGTTCGACCGGACGCTCCCTATTTTAAAAAAAACCAGCCGCAATGGGACACCTGCCATAAGGCATATTGTTTACGGATATCACCGGTTCAACGGCAATGACACAGTCAATGGGCGACGAAGGCGCGCAATTGGTTGTTCGTGACCACAACCGGGTCGTCCGCGAAGCGCTTAGCAACAATGCCGGTAAAGAGATCAAGCACACCGGGGACGGCATCATGGCGTCGTTCAACAAAACTTCTGACGGCGTTGATGCCGACATCGAAAAGTAGCTGGAAACCGCCAAGCACAACCAAGAACGCCCTGATTTGCCCCTGCACCTGAAAATCGGCCTCAATGCTGGCGAACCCATTTCCGAAGATAACGATTTGTTCGGCACGGTGGTGCAGCTTCTCCCCCGGCTACTGAAAACGAGCCTCCTGACTAACCACCCTTAGCCCCCCCCCTCCCCTTGCGGTCAAATTTCAACCTGCTTATATGAGGGATGGACGGCGGATGCCTGATGAACAGGGTCCGGCGCGCACCCACTGGGGTTAATCTAATGATTTGTTTTCATTAGATTTTTTTCCGGGTTAACAAATCGGGTTTGACCATATGAGGTCCACTTCGGACCCGGTAAGCCCTTTGAACCATGTAGCTTCTAAAGGAGGATGTGGTTATGCGTACTATCGATTTTTCACCTTTGTTCCGTCATTCCGTTGGTTTCGATCGCATGCAGGATTTGCTGAATGCGGCCAACAGAATGGATTCTTCTCAGAACAGTTACCCCCCCTACAACATCGAACAGATTGGCGAGGATGGCTACCGCATTTCCATGGCCGTCGCCGGGTTCGGCGAACAGGACCTGGACGTGATCACCAAGGAAAACACCATGGTAGTAACCGGCAAAATAACTGACGAGCCGGGCGAGAAGACCTTTCTGCACCGCGGCATCGCCACGCGCGCATTCGAGCGCCATTTTGAACTGGCCGATCATATCAAGGTGGTCGGCGGCAACCTGGAAAATGGTTTGCTGAGCATTGACCTGGTGCGCGAAATTCCTGAAGAGAAAAAATCGCGCAAGATTGCCATCGAAACCACGAATGCGAAACGGATCGAGAAAAAAGTCGCTTAGGCCTTTCTAGTTCAGGAAAATAGATGGGGCGTGCTAATCTTAATGCGCCCCATCTTTTTCAGGATACCAACTACAATGTTTAACGGAATTGGTATTGCCCTCGATTGGATATTTAGGCTGTTGCCGGCGATGGTGTTGTTGTCGCTCGCGTTTGCGCTGGATGGCGACCTCACGTGGCTGAGTCTGTTAGGTATCCCGGTTCTTTGCTTCGCCCTCAGCAAGGACTGCCCCCGGTGCGGCCCCTACAACAAGGTCAGCGGCGCCACCAAAACCAGATTTTATACCTGGCCCGGTCACTGATTAGCTGAATTTCTCGAAGATTTTTCTTTGATCGTCGGAAATGGGTTGCGGTTTCAGCGTTTCCGCATCAACAAAGACATGAACGAAATGACCACTGGCGGCGGGTGTGTCTCCGTCTTCCCCGAACAAGGCAATTTCAAAGGTGACGCTGGAATTACCGATACGTTCGACCCGCAATCCGACCTCTAATGTTTCCGGAAAGCTAAGCGCCCGGTGAAACCGGCACAGCGTCTCTACGGCCTGGGGTGAGATTTTATCCTTCAACCAGTCGACGCCCACTTCCTGCATCTGGAACCGGACGACGATGGCCTCGAAATACCGGTAATAAACGACGTTGTTCACATGTCCCAGCATATCGTTGTCACCCCACCGCGTGGGAACCGTTATCCGGTAGGGAAAATCACTTATTTTCATGGCGTCAGACATGTTTTCTACGCCTCCCCTGCCGGAACGACGAGGCGCTCAAGCGCGCTTCTGATCTCATCGGGTGTCGGCACTGGTTTATTCGTCGAACGGTCGACAAACACATGGATGAAATGCCCGGCTGCGGAGGCTTCGGCTTCGCCTTGGCGGAAAATACCGATCTCGAAGCGAACGCTGGAATTCCCCAGTTTTGTAACCCTGAGCCCGGCTTCAAGAGATTCCGGATAGGCGATGGATTCTCGGAAATTACACATCGTTTCCACGACAACGCCGATAACATCCGCCGATTGGATATCCAGGCCGCCTTCGTCAATCAGGTAACAATTCACCACGGTATCGAAATAGGAATAGTAGGTGACGTTATTGACGTGGCCATAGATGTCGTTGTCCGACCAACGGGTCTGAAGGGGCATAAAGTGGGGGTAGCGGTCCCTGGTTTCTAATGGCTTTTCGGTCATGCCGGGATATCCAACTGGGGCGTCCAAGATGGCAAAATTTTTGGGGACTACCGTCCAGCGGTAGCCCCCATTATTTAAAGCCCCAAACCTGTCAAACTCGCCAGAAATTATTAGCGTCGGTGAGAGTACCTAAGGCCGGGGCTTCGGGTCAACCCCCCGAAAGACATAATCGGGCGCGTAATATTATTACCGGATGTCGAGACCAAGGCCGAAAGACAAGAAAAAGCGCCGCCCCCGAAGGGGCGGCGAGTTCAACAGGGAGGCGTCGAAGTTGATGTGGATGATGGTTTGATCCTCACCCACAAACAGACCCTACCCGCAACTACTTAACATCCTGTTAATACCTAAAAACCAAGGGGTTCGGGAACATTCCGTGGTAAGCTCGGCGAACGGACAACCTGTTTTTGAAGGCAACGAACATGAGCCCCGCCGCCGCCTGGACTTTGTTGATATTCGGCTTCGCCCTCCCCTTACTGCATGTGGCTTTTTCGTCAAGAAGCGGCCCCTGGAAGGCGCCCGAAGGATCAAGCTGCCCGTTTTCACCAAAACTGGGTTGGCTGGTGATCGTTTTGTTTTTGGGGCCGGTGGGGTGGCTGATGTTTTTAGTCAAAACGCGGGCGGGCGGGAAAAACCCTATTTCTTGAAAAACGTTTCGGCGCCTTTTCGGGCTTCCTGCTTGTCAGCAATCATGCCCTGCGCGCGGCTGATTTCCGCTTCCAGGTCGGCGATATAGTCGCCCAGCGCCTCGATGCTCATTTCATCAAGGTTCTTGGGTTTTGGTTTCTTCTTTTCAGGCTCCAGATCATCCGTGTCCATTGTCCGACCTCCCGGTATTGTGTATTTGATTAATAACACATCCCCCATTCATCAATCGAGAGCCTTGCCATGACCACCATCCCCGAAACAATGACCTGTATCGAAATTGCCGCGCCCGGCGGCCCGGAAGTCTTGAGAACGGCGACCCGCCCGGTGCCCGCCCCCGGCCCTGGTGAAGTCCTGATCTCGATTGAAGCGGCAGGCGTCAACCGACCCGATTGCATCCAGCGCCAGGGCCATTATGCGCCACCGGAAGGCGTCACCGATATTCCCGGTCTTGAAGTCGCAGGCCAAATCATCGCCCTGGGGCCGGACGTTGACGGTTTGAAAACCGGCGACAAGGTTTCGGCCCTGGTCGCCGGTGGCGGGTACGCCCAATATGTCGCCGCCCCGGCCCGCCAATGCCTGCCAATTCCTGAAGGCCTTTCCATGGTTGAAGCCGCTGGCCTTCCGGAGACTTTTTTCACCGTCTGGTCAAACGTCTTTGAACGCGCGGCCCTGAAACCCGGCGAAGCGTTTTTGGTGCATGGCGGTTCCAGCGGCATCGGCACCACCGCCATCCAGATCGCCCACAAGCTGGGGTCGCGCGTTATCACCACCGCCGGCAGCGCCGAAAAATGCCGGGCCTGCGAAGAACTGGGGGCCGAACGGGCGGTCAATTACAAAGAAGAAGATTTTGTCGAGGCGGCCAAGGATTTTACCGGCGGAAAAGGCGTCAATGTCATTTTGGACATGGTCGGCGGCGATTACCTGCCCCGCAACATCAAGGCGCTGGCCGTTGACGGGCGGCATGTGTCGATCGCGTTCCTGGGCGGCTCGAAGGCCGAAATCAACTTCATGCCGGTCATGCTGAAACGCCTGACCCTGACCGGATCAACCCTTCGCCC
>JAZFSL010000056.1:0-3772 GCA_036446135.1 Rhodospirillales bacterium
GGAATCGTCGACCGGCTTAACAAGGACGAAGGCGTCTCGTTCCTGTTGGCGGAACAAAATACCACGGTGGCGCTTCGTTTTGCAGATTACGGCTATATTCTGGAAAACGGCCGCGTCGTCATGGACGGCGAAGGCTCCAAGCTTCTGGAAAACGAGGACGTCAAAGAATTCTATTTAGGTCTCAGCTCCGGTGGGCGGCGTAGCTTCCGTGACGTCAAACATTACCGCCGGCGCAAACGCTGGCTGTGACGCAATAAAGACTGGACGGGCCATGCTCGACAGCGAATTTTTCGACGAACTGGAAATCCGCAACGCGGACGAACGGGAATTATCCCAGTTCGAGGCGCTGGGCCGTCACCTGGTCGCCACGTGCGAAGAGGCGCCCTATTACCAGGACCTGTTCCAGGGCATCGACCCCCGCAGCATCAGAACTCGGGCTGATTTAGAAAAGCTGCCCATTATCCGGAAATCAGCCCTCTTTGGACTGCAAGCCAAAAACCCGCCCTTTGCCGGGATTCCTACCATTGCGCCTTGCAACTTCCAGCGCCTCTTTCAGTCCCCCGGGCCGACATACGAGCCGGAAGCCGATGGCGCCGATTGGTGGGGCATCGCGCGGTCGCTGTACGCGGCAGGCGTGCGGCCCGGTGAAATCCTCCACAACAGCTTTTCCTATCATTTGACGCCGGCCGGGATGATGCTCGAATCCGGCGCGCGGGCCATCGGCTGCGCGGTCATTCCCGCCGGCACCGGACAGTCCGAACAGCAGGTCCAGGCCATCGCCCATTTCCGCCCGCAAACCTATGCGGGGACTCCGTCATTTTTGAAGATACTCCTGGAAAAAGCAAAAGAACTAGGGGCCGACGTGTCCTCGCTCGACAAGGCCGTGGTCTCGGGTGAAGCCCTGCCACCAGCACTGCGCGACGAGATCAAGGCGTATGGCGTTTTTGCCGTGCAGATTTACGCCAGCGCCGATTTGGGGCTCATTGCCTATGAGACGAATGCCATGGAGGGCCTCATCGTCGATGAAAGACTAATTGTCGAAATCGTCCGCCCCGGCACCGGCGAACAACTATCCCCCGGCGAAATCGGCGAGGTCGTGGTGACGTCTTTGAACCGGGAATATCCGCTGATCCGCTTCGCCACCGGCGATCTGTCGTCGCTAATGGAAGGGCAAAGTCCCTGCGGGCGCACAGGCCCTCGATTGACAGGTTGGAAGGGCCGCGCTGATCAATCGGCCAAGGTCAAAGGCATGTTCATCACGCCGGGCCAAATTGCCGACGTCATCAAGCGCCATCCGGAAATTGCCAACGCCCGCCTCGTCATCGATCAGCAAGACGGCCAGGATGCCATGACGTTGAATATAGAGCCTTCCGGAGACACCGCCCCCGATACCGGCGCCGTCACGGAGACCCTGCAGGCCCTGAGCAAGCTTAAAGGCGTCGTGGTGGTGGTCGATAAAGGCAGCCTCGCCAACGACGGCATCGTCATCGAAGACCAAAGGCCGGCGCAATAATAGCCATCCCCAAGCCTGAGGACGTATTGCTAAGATCGGAAATACTTACTGTTCTTCGATTCCCGGTAGCGCGCCCATATCAGCCAGCCAATGCAAGGCCGAGCGAGACCAAATTTGTTTTTTCGGGGACAGCTCGGCGCGCTGCCGGACGATCCCCAGTCGAATAACATAGACTCTCGGCCCATCACCGACGGACGTCGCATAGATGGGGGAGCCGCATTCCGCACAGAAAGTTTGCTCGCGTTTTGCCCCGCTTGAACCCGTTTTGAGATAAATTTTGGGTTCTCCCGAGAGAAGCTTGAAGGCATCATCCGCAACCGGGAGGAGGGTGCGAAAGGCGGAACCCGACAACGTTTGGCAGTCGGTACAATTACAAATCAATACTTTTTCAGGGTCAATCTCGGCCTCGAACGTGATGGCACCGCAATGGCAGCTACCGTCTACCTTCATGTCTCGTCTCCTAACAGATGAACCCCGACTGTAATTATTCGGCCCAACACTATCATTTTTTTTAACATTGCCGAAAGTGCATCTCCCCGTGGCTCTATGGGCCCAAAATATTTCCTAAATTGAGCATAATCTCGCCACATTTGGTGGCTAAAATAAAGACCATAGACCTCCTCGTCTATGCACCAGAGACCCCCTCTCTGGTCCCCCTGTCGGTATTTTCGAATACCGAAATTGAACGGTCGGGCCATTTTAGACCCGGCCGTTCTTCTTTTTTCCGGTATTTTGCGATACCGTTCCTGCAACTCACCTCCTTTTTCCCGCCTGGAGCGTTCATTGCCTCAATTCACCGGCACCGATGTGGTTTGTTTCCGCGGCGAGCGGACGGTTTTTCACGGCCTCACCTTCGGCCTCGGCGCCGGCGAGGCGGTGATGCTGCGCGGCGCCAACGGCAGCGGTAAATCCAGCCTGTTGCGCCTGATGGCCGGGCTGGGGCGGCCGTTATCGGGCGTCATCGGTTGGCAGGGACAGTCTATTGCCAACGACCCGGAAGCGCACAACGCCCGGCTTCATTACATCGGCCATCATGATCCGGTGAAGCCGGTGCTGACGGTGGCGGAAAACTTGGGCTTTTGGGCGGCGCTTCGATCACAGGGTGAAAACGGCAAGGCCGTTGAGGCGGCGCTGGGGCGGCTCGGCATCGGCCATCTCGCCACCGTGCCCGGGCGTTTCCTGTCGGCGGGTCAAAAGCGCCGGGTCAATCTGGCCCGCGCCCTGACGACGAGCGCAGACCTGTGGCTGTTGGACGAACCGCAGACCGCCCTGGACAAGGCAGCTGAACACAGCTTTCTTGACGCCATTGCCGAACATCGCTCGAAAGGCGGCATGGTGGTGATGTCGTCGCATGCCGAGGAAAGCCTGGCCGATGCCACGGAATTAGATCTTGGTAAATATCAGGTGGCGTCATGAACGCCTTTCGCCTGATCCTCGCCCGCGACCTGCATCTGGCCATGCGTCAGGGCATGGACAGCCTGATGGTGGTGATGTTTTTTGTCATCGCCGTGGTGCTGTTTCCTTTCGGCGTCGGACCGGAATCCAACATCTTGGCCCGCATCGCGCCCGGCGTGATCTGGGTGGCAGCGCTGTTGGCGTCGATGCTGTCGCTGGAGCGCCTGTTCCAGACCGAGTACGAGGACGGTTCGTTGGAATTGCTGGCGTTGCAGCCGGTGGCGCTGGAAATCACCGTCATGGCCAAGGTCGTCGCCCACTGGCTAACCACGGGGTTGCCGTTGATCGTCGCGGCCCCGCTGCTAGCGGTGCTGATGAACCTGCCGGACGAAGGCTTTATCATCCTCATCGTTGCCCTGGTGCTGGGCACGCCGACGCTGAGCCTCATCGGGGCCATCGGGGCAGCGTTGATACTGGGATCGCGTCGCGGCGGCATTTTACTGTCACTTCTGGTGCTACCGCTTTATATTCCGGTGCTGATTTTCGGGGTTAGCGCCGTCGACGTCGTCATCAACGGCTTCGAGGCCAAGGCCCAATTGCTGATCCTGGGCGGCATTTTTCTCGCTGCTTTGCCGTTGTGTCCATGGGTCGGGGCGGCAGCGTTGCGCCAAGCATTGGATTGATTGCGCTCAATGAACGACAAAGACAAAATTTATAATCTGGGGAATAGATGTTTCACCGACTAGCCAATCCGGCGCGGTTTCTAAAACTCGCCGACGTTATCCAACCCTGGATCGCCGGGGTGACGCTGGTGCTGTTAGGCGCCGGGCTCTATTTCGGCCTGTTCGCTTCGCCGCCGGACTA
>JAZFSL010000057.1:0-4526 GCA_036446135.1 Rhodospirillales bacterium
CCTGACTTGCCGCCGGTCATTGGCGACATGATCGAAATCGAACAAATGATTATCAATCTTGGCCGCAACGCCATCGACGCCATAGTGTCGACCGACGCTACAGAGACGAGGCTGTTGGAAATTTCAACGGCGATCAACGATGGTGACATCACGATCCGGGTCAGCGATACAGGCCCAGGCCTGAACAACGAGGATTTGGACAAAATCTGGCAGCCCTTTATGACCACCAAGGATGACGGGCTTGGCCTTGGGTTGGCGATTTGCCGCTCCATCGCCGAAGCCCACGGCGGGCGCATTTGGGCGGAAATAACCGCAACCGGGGGGCTTTCGGTGTGCATCAATATCCCCATTGCTGAAAAGGCCGAAGACAATGCCGCGTGATGTTCAGGTATTCGTTATTGACGACGATGAAGCGGTCTTGCGGTCGCTTTGCTGGCTCATCGAATCGGCGGATCACCCGGCCAAAGGTTTTTCCTCGGCCGACGAATTTTTAAGCGACCTGCCGGCCGCCCAAGGATGCGGATGCATCGTTACCGATGTCCGAATGCCGGGTATGAGCGGGGTTGAATTATTGGGTGAACTGGCCGACAGGGGGAACAACCTTCCCGTTGTCGTCATATCGGCGCACGGCGACGTGCAAATGGCGGTCGAGGCGATGCGGCTGGGGGCGCTGGACTTCGTCGAAAAACCTTTCGAGGAAAAAGCGCTTTTGGAAGTTGTTGAACGGGCATTGCTCGAAAGCGAACAGCGCCAACAGACCTTGTCGGCAGACGCCGATGTGCGCAAACGCTTTGATACGTTGACGCCACGCGAACGAGAAGTGCTGGAGATACTGCTCGCCGGCCAACCCAACCGCCGGGTCGCCAAGGCACTGAATATCAGCGAAAAAACGGTCGAAGCCCACCGCGCCAATATCCGAGAAAAAGTCGGCGCCGCATCCTTTGCCGAACTGGTAACCAAGGCCGTGCAAACGGGGTTTCAGCGCAGCAAGGCCAATAACGATTAAACGGCCTATTAGGGAATCCCCTATTTTTTTCCATTTACCACACTGACTATAGTCATCAGGCGTGGCGGGTCCATTTTGGGCGCTGCCTCATTTGATTAAGAACCGCAAAAGCGGCGATCAAACGTATTTTAACTAGGGAGACCAACATGAAATCGTTTATTCCGAAAACCGTTACTGCCGTCCTGGTGGCAGGCCTGATGGCCATCGTTCCCAACAAATCCCGCGCCGAAGTGACGCTGGAAATGGCGTATATGCCGATCGTTCCTTGCGCACAGCTTTTCGTCATTGAAGGCATGGGCTGGGCCAAGAAGGCCGGCATCAACCTTAAACTGACCCGCTTCCCGAATGGTCCCGCCATCGTCCAGGCCATCGCGTCGGGCAAAATGGACACCATGTGCTTCGGCATCGGCCCGGCCATGGTAACCCGCGCCAAGGGCGTCAAGCTCAAGGTCATCGCGGCGGGTATCGTCAACCAGATCGCCGTTATCGCCCAGGGTGACCTGGTCAAATACTTCAACAAGTATCAGAACGGCGCCAAGGCGATCCGCCAATTCACCAAAGACAAGGGCCGCAAGCCGAAGATCGCGAGTTTCCCCAAGGGCTCGGTTCCCGACACGGTGACCCGTCATTGGATACTTCGTCAAATGAATATGAAACTGAGCGAAGTGGAACTGATCGGCATGGGCGCGGCGCGCGTTCAACAAGCTTTACTGACCAAATCTGTCGATGCCGCCGGTATCCTTGAGCCGATCTTGACCATAGTCAAAAGCAAACTCAAGGGTTCCAAAGTGATTGCGGGTCCCAAGGACATGATGCCCGGTCAGCCCGGTTCCACCATCGCGGCGCGTGAAAAGGTCATAAAAAAACACCGCGCCGCCCTAGTCAAACTGGTCGCCCTTCACATCAAGGCGACCGAACTGCTGAAAAACGACCCGGCAGCCGCGGCACCGCATGTGCAAAAATTCGTCGCCAAGGGCCTGATCGACGTCAAGCTCATCGAAGCGTCTCTCAAATCGCCGTCGTCCAACTTCGAAGCGAATCCGAACAACATTCAGCTTCAGACCATGTACATGCATGACTTCCAGAAGAGCGAGAAGATCAAGACGAAAGTGTCCGTCAAGGGCCTGTTCGACTTAAGCATCTACAAAGACGCGGCGAAGATGAAATAATAAGTGCCGTCGACCGGTAAAAAAACTGAGAAAAGTCTAAAAAAGTGAAGCCAACCACGCGTTACATTTACTCTGCGACCGGGTTGGTCGGATTTCTATTGTTCTGGGAGGGGGTAACGCGACTAGGCGTTCGTCTAGAGTGGTTCGAACCTCATTTGCTACCCCCTCCCAGCACTCTTCCGGCCACCTTGGCATCAGAATTGGGCCTGGGCGTCTGGCAAGAAATGGTGGTGGACAGCCTTCGCCATTACATTGTCGGTTTTGTCTTGGGCTCGTTACTCGGTGTGACACTAGGGGTCATGGTTGCCCTGTCACCCCGCGTAGAGGCCAGCCAGGCATGGTTGGCCCGTATTTTCCGGCCAATCCCCCCGCTGGCGTGGATTCCGTTTGCCATTATGTGGTTCGGAATCACCCACACGGCGGCGGCTTTCATTATTTCGATCGGTATTTTTTGGGTTAATTATTTTTCCGCCATGAGCGCGGTGAATTCCGTGGATAAAGACCTGATTGAGGTCGCGCGCGCTTTCGGCCACCGCAATATGATGGCGCTTTTGCGCAAGGTCGTCATGCCGGGGGCCGCGCCTGGTATTCTGGCCGGTCTTCGCACTGGCCTTGGCCAGGGCTGGATGACGGTTGTGGCGGCCGAATTGTTCGGTGTTGCCGGTATTGGGCTGCGCATGAACGAAGCGTCGGGCCTGTTGAATTCTCAAGTGGTCATTTTGTACATGTTCACAATCGCGCTGCTTTATGGAGTCAGTGATTATGTTTTCGTTGCTTTTCAAAACAGGGTTTTGGCATGGCAGCGGTAATCGAAACCAAAAATCTGGCCGTCGCCTTTGGTGAAGAAGGCAGCCAGGAAACCATTTTTCACAATGTAAATATCAGCATTGAAGAAGGTGAATTCGTCACCCTTGTCGGTGTTTCGGGGGCCGGCAAGTCGACCATGCTTCGCGTCATTTCCGACCTTATTCACCCCAAGGAAGGCTCTATCCAGGTCAATACCGTCCAGGTAGCTGATCGTCGGCCGATCTCCATGGTGTTTCAGGCGGCAAACCTTATGCCCTGGCGAACCATTGCCCAGAACATTCAGCTCGGCCTGGAAGGGATCGAGATTTCAAACGAGGAAAAACAGAAACGCACCGACAGCACCCTCTCGCTTGTCGGTCTTCCTGATGTCGGTGACCGCTGGCCTTATCAATTGTCCGGTGGTCAACGCCAGCGCATCGGCATTGCACGTGCCCTGGCGGTTGAGCCTGCGATCTTGTTGATGGATGAACCGTTCGGGGCGCTGGACGCCATCACCCGCACCAGCTTGCAGGACGAGCTTTTGCGTATTTGGTCTGAAACCAAAAAGTCCATCCTGTTTGTTACCCACGATATCGAAGAGGCCGTTTATCTGGGTGACAGGGTGTTGCTGTTGGGCGACAAACCCGCGCACATCGTTCAGGACTTTAAAATCGACATCGACCGTGACAAACGCCGCGACAGCGAAGCGTTTTTGAAAAAGGTCGAAGAAGTCAAAGCAGGCCTGCACGGAGCCATCGCCCTGACGGCAAACGGCAACTCCTCAAACAACGACCATTAAGCTTTAAAAGAAGGAAAAACAGTCATGGCTGTTAATCTTGAAGAACGTCCAATTTTCGTCATCGGGTCTGAACGGTCGGGCACCACGCTTATTCTGGCTATTTTGGCCTGTCACCCGCGCATAGCTGTGCCCGAGGTCACCTGGTTCTACCCGCGCTTCAGGAACTATCTGCATACCTATGGCGATCTTTCCAACATCGACAACTTCAACACCCTGGCCCACGAAATGGCTTATGGGTTGCGGGTGCCGTTCTGGAACATGGACGGGGTCAACCCGGCCACCTGGGGCAAGGAAATTGCAGCCGAAGCCGCTAACATCGAACAGTCTTTCGCCGGTGTCTTCGCCGCCATGTTCGAAAAATATGCCGGCGTTCAGAACAAGCCGCGCTGGGGCGAGAAAACTCCCGGCAACGTCGCCTATGTCGGACAAATTCTGGAAGATTTCCCGAACGCGCAATTCATCTACATCTATCGCGATTGCCGCGACGCCAGCGCCGAATTTCTGGATTCCCAGTTCGGCCCCACCAACGCCTATACCACGGCCAAAATGTGGAACGACGGTCAGAACGCGGTCAAACCGTTTCGTGACAGCCTGGGTGATGATCAGTGGTTCAACATTAAGTACGAAGACTTTGTCGTCGAGCCGGTCGACCACCTGAAACGCATGTGCACGTTCCTGGGTGAACATTATACCGACGACTTGATGGAATTTCACACCACGGCGGTAGCCCAGCGTCGCGGCAAGACCAAGGATAACTGTGCTTTGG
>JAZFSL010000058.1:0-2197 GCA_036446135.1 Rhodospirillales bacterium
AGAAAATCCGCCATCAGGCGTTGTTCACAGTCTTTCGCCAGTTTCCGGTTTGCCTCCTTAACGTGACCGAAGCCGCGTATCCTTAGCGGCAGGGCGGCAATTTCCCGGGCCAAGGCATGATTGTCGGGGCTAAGACCAGCAAGCAATTCCTTGACGACGGCTTCGTATTCGACGATCAATCGGCGTTCCATGCGCCGTTCCGTCGAAAACCCGAAAATGTCGAAGGGGCTGCCGCGCAGTCCTTTAAATTTCGCCAACCATCGGAACGCCGTCATCATCCAGGGGCCGAATTGGCTTTTTTGCAGCTCACCGGTTCTGACATCTCTGCCAGCGATCAAAGGCGGCGCCATATGAAAGGACAAGGTGAACGGCCCGTCGAAATGGCGACTCAATTGTTGCGTAAACGCACCGTCGCTATAAAGCCGGGCCACTTCGTATTCATCTTTGTAGGCCAACAGTTTGAAATAGGATTTGGCGACGGCATCGCTTAAACCGGATTTACCCTTTACCACGTCAGCTTCGCGGGCCCGGACGCGGTCGGTCAAATCGGCGAAGCGGCGGGCATAGGCCGCATTTTGGTAGAGGGTCAAATCCTTGATCCTGCGGGTGACGAAGCCGAGCGTATCTTCTTCAAGCCCCTCGTCGCCGGCGGCGGGCTCGCTTCCGGCAATGCGCTCGACGGCGGCCCCGTCGTGGGCAGCGCGGCGTCCCCAGTTGAAGGCCTGGCGGTTAAAGTCGACGGCAACGCCATTCAGTTCCAGGGCCCGTTCGATGGCCTCAGCAGATAAAGGCAGCAAACCTTTCTGATAGGCGAAGCCGACCAGCAACATGTTAGCCGCAATTGAATCGCCCAACAGCTTCAAGGCCAATTGCGTCGCGTTGACGAAATTCAGCGCATCTTCCCCCGTGGCGGTGGCCAGGGCATTGCGGAATCCGTCTTCGGGGAATTCCAGATCGGCGTCTCGGGTGAATTCCGCATTCATCACCCGATGTGCGTTGACGACCGCCCGGCTGTAACCGTGTCGAAGTTTGCCGAGTGTCTCCTGCCCGCCAGCCGTGACCATGTCGCAGCCGATCAAAACCTTGGCCCCGCCGGCGGAAATGCGCACCGCGTGCAGATTGTCCGGGTCGTCGGCAATGCGAATATGGGAATAGACGGCACCGTTTTTCTGGGCCAATCCGGCGACATCGAGAATGGAAACGCCTTTGTTTTCAAGATGCGCCGCCATTGCCAGCACGGCGCCGATGGTGACCACACCGCTGCCGCCGATACCGGCGACAACTATCGCGTAAGGCTCCGCTGCTTGCGGAATAATCGGATCGGGCAGGGCTTCGAAGGGGACCTGGCCGATGGCGACAGGTTTTTTAAGTTCGCCCCCATGGACACTGACAAAGGCCGGGCAGAATCCCTTGATGCAGGTGTAATCCTTGTTGCAGGCCGACTGATCAATGGTGCGTTTGCGCCCGATTTCCGTTTCCACCGGAGCAATGGCGACACAGTTGGACACAATGCCGCAATCACCGCAGCCCTCACAGACAGCTTCATTGATGAAGGCGCGAACTTGCGGGTCGTGTAGTGTTCCGCGTTTTCTGCGGCGGCGCTTTTCTGCGGCACAGGTCTGGTCAAAGATAAGAACGGAAACCCCTTTCACCGATCGGATTCCGCGCTGCACTTCGTCAAAATCGTCGCGGTGGTGAAACGTGACGCCATGGGCAAAATCGGATCCAATGGGATATTTATGGGGCTCATCGGAAACGACGGCGACTCGCTCGACACCTTCGGCGCGCACCTGTTGGGTAATCATGGGGACGTCCAGGGGGCCGTCCATGGGCTGTCCGCCGGTCATGGCGACGGCGTCGTTATAGAGAATTTTGTAGGTGATATTGACACCGGCGGCGACGGCGGCGCGGATGGCCAAAATACCCGAATGATAATATGTCCCGTCGCCGATGTTGACGAAGACATGCTCGGTGTCGGTAAACGGCGCCTGGCCGATCCAGCTTGCCCCTTCGGCGCCCATGTGGGTGAAGGTGGCGGTGGATCGATCCATCCAAAGTGCCATGTAATGGCAACCGATGCCGGCCAGCGCGCGGGAGCCTTCGGGGACATTGGTTGATACATTGTGCGGGCAGCCGGAGCAGAAATACGGAATGCGTGCGCGACCGGTGGCCGTGGCCTCCAGCGATTTTTCCTTGT
>JAZFSL010000059.1:0-8415 GCA_036446135.1 Rhodospirillales bacterium
CGGGGAGTGGCGCAGCCTGGTAGCGCATCTGCTTTGGGAGCAGAGGGTCGCTGGTTCGAATCCAGTCTCCCCGACCAGTTTCCGGTTTAAGAGGCGAAAATGAGCGACGTCCGTATCTATAAGCCTACCAAGTCGGCCATGCAGTCGGGTCTGCGCAATACGCAGAGCTGGGTGCTTGAATACGAGCCAGGCGCCGCCAAGGTGGTCGATCCACTGATGGGCTGGATCGGCTCCACCGACACCAAAGACCAGGTTCGGCTTGCCTTTTCCAACAAGGAGGATGCCATCACCTACGCCAAAAAGAACGGGCTGGGCTACCGTATCCAGGAACCCCGGCCCCGCCATATTAAGCTCAAGAATTACGCCGAAAATTTTGGTTTCCGAAGACCGTTCTAATTCCCCTGAGCGCCCGTAGCTCAACCGGATAGAGCGCGGGATTTCTAATCCCGAGGTTGCAGGTTCGAGTCCTGCCGGGCGCACCATTACCCTAAAACGGACCCGTGTTTCATGGCAGGTAGCACATACGAAAATGAAATCATCGATCTTTGGCCGACCAAAATCGTCCGCCGGCATCTGCCTGATGGCGAAACCTGGAACAAGGAGCTGGTAAAGCTGGTCCGCGACCTGGAAAAAGAAAACCGCAATCTAACCACCGATTATTTGGCTCCGGACCTGTTCAACATGGACCATCCGGCGGTCAACTGGTTGCGTGAAAGTCTCAACGCCACGATCATCGAATACCTGTCCCATCAGGGTATCGATTATCCCGTCAACTGGACGATTACAGGATGGGCTAACGTCAACAGGTTCGGCGATTACCACGACCCCCATAATCACCCGTGGTCTTATTTAAGCGGCACCTATTACGTCAAAATGCCGACAAGCCGGGAAACCCTGAAAAGCCGCAGCGACGTGCGTCCCGGCCACATTACATTTTACGACCCCAGACAGGGCGTCAACATGCTCTCGATCAAGAACGACGCCCACGTCGACCCCGAATATACGGTATTGCCAGTTCCGGGGCTGATACTGCTGTGGCCCGGCTTCGTTAATCATTTTGTCCACCCCAATCTGAGCAAGGAAGCGCGGATTTCCATCAGTTTCAATATCGTCCTCAAGTGGTCAAATGATTATCTACCGGATCAGAGTTAGGGCATATTGATTACAGAGACTGGCGCAAACGACCAAGTTTTCCTAATATACAGCCGCATATTTTGAACGGGTAACGCCTATCTCTTTTTCAAGGATTTTGATTATCTTGGCTAAATCGACCATCGCAAGCAGTGTCGAGCATAATCGGAAGGACACCCGGATCAAGGAAACGAACGAAAAAGTCCGTTAGCGTCATTTATTTTGATGGCCAACAATACCCGACCAGCAACCTGTCCGCCGGTTCCCTGTTGTTTATTACCGGCATCAGTCAGGCGGGAGACAAACAAGTCAAAATCTTGATCCGCGCCCATATCAGCCGCGTCCTGCCGAAAAGCGATGAAATCGCCCTGCAATTTTTGAACCTGGACGACAGTGCCTATGAAATTCTGCAAAAAATCATAGCCGACCGAGTCTAAAGGCTGGAAAATATTTAGCCGTAAAGGTCTTTGGGATCGATCTCGGCTTTGGCGATTTCCGTTAATTCACCATCTCTGACAGCATTGAAAAAGCAGTTCCGCCGGCCGGTGTGGCAGGCCACGCCTTCCTGATCGACCAGTATCAGGACCGTATCGGCGTCGCAATCCCAACGGAAATCCTTTAACGCCTGGGTCTGTTTGGATGTTTCGCCCTTGCGCCACAGCTTGCCCCGCGATCGCGACCAGTAACACACCCGGCCCGTCTTCAGGGTTTCTCTAATGGCGTCGCGGTTCATCCACGCCATCATCAATACTTCACCGCTATCGAATTGCTGGGCGATGGCCGCGACCATGCCATCATCATTAAAATTGATGGTGTCGATAACGGCGTCTGCTGCCGCCGCCACTTTTTCCGGGCTACCCATATCGTCGCTCATGGACTTCTCCAAACTGATACCGCCTTACATCGGACTTTGCGTGTTGGCTGTCAACCTTGTCGGCAGAAAGAATGATGCCTATAATGTTATATTGTATCATTTTTGTATTCGGTGATTTTTATGACCACTACCCACCCCCCGGGACAATACCAAGCCCAACACCAGCTCGGTTTTCATGAAACCGGCCATGACCACATTCATTGTCTGGAAAGCGCTCTTGGCCGGGCCGGGGAATTGTGCCGGGAACGGAGGGTCCGGCTTACGCCGCTTCGCCGCCGAGTCCTTGAATTGGTATGGGGTGGCCACAAACCCCTCGGCGCCTATGACATTCTAGATATTCTCAAATCCGAACGCCGTGGCGCCGCACCACCGACGGTGTACCGGGCATTGGGGTTCCTCTTGAAACAAGGCCTGGTGCACCGCATTGAAAGCCTCAATTCTTTCGTTGGCTGCCCGTTCCCGGATCAGGACAAACCCCACGGCGGGCAATTTCTGATCTGCAGGTCGTGCGGCCTGACGGCGGAAATTAACGATCACCAGATCGATCAGGCGATCAAGGAAAGCGCCGACAAGGTCGGTTTTGCCATTGCCCGCCCGATGATTGAGATCGAAGGCCTGTGCCCGCGATGCTGCCCAGATTAACCAGGATAATTAGGGAACGCTTGCCATGAATGATCGTTTCCGCGATGCGGCTTTGTTGATTGAAGCCCGTAACATCACCGTCACCCGCGACGGCAAGGAAATTCTTAGTAATGCGGAAACCCGCGTCCGGGCTGGTGAAATCGTCACCTTGATCGGGCCTAACGGGGCCGGCAAAACGACTGTTGTCCGGGTCATTTTGGGGCTGATGCAAGCTGACGCCGGCAGCGTCGAAAAGCGGCCCGGGCTTGTTATTGGGTATATGCCGCAGAAGCTTCATATCGATCCGACGTTGCCTCTGTCCGTAGGTCGCTTTCTGGCTTTAGGCTCCCCGGCCAATAGCGAACAAACTCAAGCCGTGCTCGACGAAGTCGGCGCCGGGTCGATCATGAAGACCCCCTTGCAGGCCGTTTCCGGCGGCGAATTCCAGCGCGTCTTGTTGGCCCGGGCGTTGCTGCGCAATCCGGACCTGCTGGTTTTGGACGAACCTTCTCAAGGCATCGATGTGACCGGGCAGTCGGAACTTTACCGTCTCATCGGCCGTATCCGGGACCGTCGCTCTTGCGGGGTGCTGATGGTGTCCCATGATCTGCATCTGGTGATGGCCGAAACGGATGAGGTTGTTTGCCTCAACCACCATGTCTGCTGCGCCGGGCACCCGGAAGCCGTTACCAACGACCCGAGCTATATTCAACTCTTCGGCAAGCAGGTCGCGAGCACCCTGGCCGTCTATCACCACCACCACGACCACGCCCATGACGGCGATGGAAACGTCGTGCCCCTTGATGACGGGGAAGAGGAAGTGGGGGGGCATGATCATCATGGATGATTTTCTGATCCGCGCCCTCATCGCCGGGAGCGGGGTTGCCTTGGTGGCCGGGCCACTGGGCTCATTCGTCGTCTGGCGTCGGATGGCATTTTTCGGCGGCACCCTTTCTCATTCGGCGCTGTTGGGGGTGGCATTGGGATTTTACCTGGGCCTCAATCTGAATGTCGCCATTTTCGCCGTTTGCGCGATTGTCGCCGTGGTTCTGGTGATGCTGGAAAAGAAAACCCGGCTGGCCAATGACACGTTGCTGGGCATTCTCGCCCACGCCAGCCTTGCCATCGGGCTTATTGCATTCGCCGTTATTGAATCGCGGCGGGTTGATTTGATGGCCTATTTGTTCGGCGACATCCTGGCGACGACAACAATGGATATCACCGTCATTTATGTGGGCGGCTTCGCTGTACTTGTCGTTATGGGGTTTTTGTGGCGGCCTTTGTTATCGGCGACGGTGCACGAGGAACTGGCCTTCGTCGAAGGCGTACCGGTGGTTGCCGTTAATCTGGCCTTTATGCTGCTGTTGGCCGTTGTCGTTGCGCTGGCCATGAAGATCGTCGGTATTTTGCTGGTGACATCCCTGATTATTATCCCCGCTGCCACCGTCCGGCCCTTGTCGGCGACGCCGGAAAGGATGGCCGTGCTGGCCGGGGTGATGGGATGTCTGGCCGTGGCCGGCGGCTTGTGGGGGTCCGTCGCCCTCGATGCGCCATCAGGTCCTTCGATCGTGGTCGCCGCCTTTGCCCTGTTCGTCGTCTCGGCGGCTTTGCCAAAACTTAAACTTTAGCCACCAGCCTTTTCAAACCATTCTCCAAGTCTTCAATCAGGTCTGCGGGGTCTTCCAGACCGGCGTGAATGCGCAGGCACGGACCGGCGGCAGTCCAGTCGCTGGCGGTACGCACCTTCGAAGGGTTGGTGGGGATCATCAGGCTTTCATAGCCCCCCCAACTGTCGCCCATACCAAACAACGTCATGCCGTCAAACATGGCCGGCAATTGATCGCGGGAAACATCCTTGAGCAGCACCCCGAACAACCCCGACGCGCCGGAGAAATCCCGTTTCCAGACCGCATGACCGGGATTATCGGGCAGGGCCGGGTATAGCACCCGGTCGACTTCGGCGCGGCCCTGCAACCATTCGGCCAGGGCCAGGGCGTTTTTATGATGTCTCTCAAGCCTGACCGACAGGGTGCGCAGGCCCCTGAGTGCCAGATAACAATCGTCCGGCCCCGGACAGTTGCCCATGGCGTTAGCGGTCCATTTGATCGTCTGGAAGTGCTCTTCCGTTTTAACCGTAACGGCGCCCAGCATGACGTCTGAATGGCCGCCGATGTATTTGGTGACGGCCTCGACAACGATATCGACGCCGTGCTCAAAGGGTTGGAAAAAATAGGGGCTGGCCCAGGTGTTGTCCATGACCACGAGGATTCCGGGGCCGCCGGCGTCTTTTGCCTGGGCGGCGATTTTGCCGACCTCCGGCACCTCGAAAGTGAGAGACCCGGGGGATTCAAAATACACCACTTTGGTATTAGGCCGGATCAGCCCTTCGATGTTTTCCAGGGGGTCAAAGTAGGTCGTTTCCACCCCGGCCCGCGCCAACAATCCGTCACAGGTCCGAACCCGGGTCGGCGCATAAACATTATCGGCGACCAGAATATGATCACCGGACTTCGCCAAGGCCATCAGGGAAACACTGATCGCCGCCAATCCCGATGACAGGGAGATCGTTTTATGACCTCCATAAATGGCGGTGATGGCTGCTTCCAGGGCGTGGGTCGTCGGCGTGCCGGTGCGGCCATACGTCACCCCCTGAAATGGCTTTCGGGATTTTGCTTCGTATTCCGTCAAATTCGGGAAGGTAACTGTCGAGGCGTGATACACCGGCGGATTGATGATCCCGTGGTTATCTTCGGGCGAGCGGCCCTTGTGGACCAGAAGGGTATCTTTCTTCATTAAAAGGCCTTTTATTTGTCTCCGGAACAGCGTCGGCGACTACTTCGCCATCTATGGGCAATTTACAATGCCATTGGGGCAAAGGCGACCGAATTACCTGTAACCTTTCCATAACCTTACGTTTTTCACCTTTGCCCTTGAGGCAGCCTTGCAAATGCTGTTACCTTTCTTTGCTTAAGTCCACGTGAGTAATATGAACCCTTCTAAATTCAACCTAAATTTAACAACTTAGAATAACACCAGGGAGCTCCCAATCATGAAAAAGACCGTTTTTGCGTTTGCTGCTGCGGCAGCCACAGCGCTTACTCTTGGTGCAGGCACTGCCCAAGCCGGGACGTTGGAAGACGTCAAGGCCCGTGGTGTGCTGAACTGCATCGTTAATACCGGATTACCCGGTTTCTCCTACACCGATTCATCCGGCCGCTGGAAAGGCTTCGATGCCGACATGTGCCGTTCGGTCGCGGCCGCGGTTCTCGGCGACGGGGAAAAGGTTAAATACATTCCCGCCACCGGCAAGACCCGCTTCACGTTGTTGAACTCCAAGGAAGGCGATGTCATCTTCCGGAACACCACCTGGACCTTCGTCCGTGATGTCAGCGTCAAGCTTAACTATATCCATACCACCTACTATGACGGCCAGGGCTTCATTATCCGCAAGTCCAAGGGCGTCAAGAACGCCAAGGAACTTGACGGTGCCACAGTCTGCATCCAGACCGGCACCACCACCGAGCTGAACTTGGCCGATTACTTTCGCGCCAACAAGATCAGCTACAAGCCGGTACCGATCGAGTCCAACGAGGAAGCCCGCAAAAACTATATCGCTGACCGTTGTGACACCTATACCACGGACGCTTCCGGTTTGGCGGCAACCCGCGCCACGTTCACCAAGCCCGACGACCACTTGATCCTTCCGGAAATTATTTCCAAAGAACCCCTGGGTCCCGTCGTCCGTCATGGTGATGACCAGTGGGCAGATATCGTCCGCTGGACCGTTTACGCCCTCATCGCCGCCGAAGAGCATGGCGTCACCGCTGCCAATGCGGACGCCATGGCGGCAAAGAAGAGCCCCGCCACGGCTCGCCTGCTCGGTTCCGAAGGCACCCTTGGCGAAATGCTCGGTCTCGACAAGGATTGGGCCAAACGCGCCATCAAGGCGCAAGGCAACTACTCCGAGATCTTCGAGCGCAATGTCGGCACGAAAACGAATATCGGCTTGGCGCGCGGTCTCAATGCCCACTACACGAACGGTGGCCTGCAATACAGCCCGCCGTTCCGGTAAAACAGGGTTTTTCCTTGTAATTAAACAACAAAACACGCCGGGCGGGTTTTCCCGTCCGGCGAATGTTTTTTGCTTTTCAAAGAGCTCCGTCTTTTTTGGCACTGCGCCCGGGCCGGATAAAAGGTTAAAAAATTAAAGAGCGCAAGAACAGGGGGCAGGGGTGTCGGACGTCGCTAACCAGGAAAGTGAGCAACAAGTCAGCAGCAAACCTAATTTTCTGATTGGGCTTTGGCGCAACAAGGAATCGCGCTCGGTCATCCTGCAGATTCTAACCATTGCTGTTCTGTTCGCGTTCCTTGCTTATATCATCAACAATGCGGTCCTGAACCTGGCGGCGCTGGGCAAGACATTCAGTTTCGGTTTCCTCGAACTGCCCGCGTCCTACGACATCAACCAGCGGCTGATCGAATACACGTCGCAAAGTACCCATTTACGAGCCTTCTTCGTCGGTTTGCTGAATACCCTCCTGGTCGCTTTTTTCGGCGTGATTACGGCGACCATTCTGGGATTTATGCTTGGTGTCATCCGGCTGTCCAACAACTGGATCGCCAGCCGCATCGTTTACGTATTTATCGAACTTACCCGCAATGTCCCGGTCCTGCTGCACATCCTGTTGATCCACGGGATCATCGTCCACATCCTGCCGAGCGCGAAACAAGCCCATACCCTGGCCGACAGTATTTTCCTGTCCAACCGGGGTTTAACCATTCCCGACCCGGTTTTCGGTGACCTTTTCTATTTGACGACGATCGCCTTTTTTGTCGCCATCGGGGGTATCATCTATTTCCGCCGCTGGGCCAAAAAGAAGCGCGAACAAGAAGGCAAGATTTACCCTGTATTCATGATTTCCCTAGGCATCCTGATCGGAGTTCCATTTTTGGTGTTTCTGCTGTCGGGAATGCCACTGACCTGGAATGTCCCCGAAATGGGACGCTTCAATTTGAAGGGCGGGATCACCATGATCCCCGAATTGCTGGCCTTGTGGTTGGCGTTGTCGCTCTACACCTCGGCTTTCATCGCCGAAATTGTCCGCGCCGGTATCATGGCCATTGATAAGGGTCAATGGGAGGCCTCCCAGGCGGTGGGGCTGACCCGCGACCGCACCCTTAACCTGGTCATCATTCCTCAAGCGCTTCGAATCATCATTCCGCCGCTGACCAGCCAGTACCTGAACTTGACCAAGAACTCGTCCTTGGCCATAGCCATCGGCTACATGGACATCGTCGCCACCCTTGGCGGCATTACGCTGATGCAGACCGGCAAGGAAATGGAGACCATGATTATCGTGCTGTTTACCTATCTCTGTATCTCGTTGCTGATCTCGTCGGCCATGAACTGGTATAACAAGCGTCTCAAACTGGTGGAAAGGTAGGAGAGGGCTATGAACTCAAGCGAAACCCAAAGTCCTGCCGAACGCTATGCGCCGGGAACCCATCCGGACCTGCCGCCGCCGTCCAGCGCTTACGGACCTGTGTACTGGATCAAGAAAAATTTGTTCGGCAACGTCACCAACACGGTATTGACGCTTCTGGTTGCCTATTTACTGTGGAAAATTGTTCCTTTCCTGTCGGAGTGGATGTTCCTGGACGCCGCCTTTACTGGTGAATCCCGCAGGGACTGCGAGGCTCAGGCCGGCGGAGCCTGCTGGGCCTTTATCGGCAACCGGCTGTCTTTGTTCATTTACGGGTTTTATCCGGAAGCCGAACGCTGGCGGGTG
>JAZFSL010000060.1:0-6018 GCA_036446135.1 Rhodospirillales bacterium
CATACTTGGTGACCTTTTTGTCGGCCTGCAACAGGTCCATGAAATCTCCCTTGCCGTTCCATGAATCCATGGCGTTGCGCTGCACGGCGGCATAAGCGTCTTCGCGGCTCATGCCGGCCTGGGTCAACGCCAGAAGCACCAGTTGCGAAAAAATCAGGCCACCCAACTGGTCCAAGTTTTTTTGCATGGTGTCCGGGTGGACTTGCAGGTTATCGACGACGCCGGCCAGACGGCGCAGGGAAAAGTCCAGCGTTGCCGTGGCGTCGGGGCCGATCATCCGTTCCACGGACGAATGCGAGATATCGCGCTCGTGCCATAAGGCGACGTTTTCCAGCGCTGGTATCACTGCGGCGCGGACAACTCGGGCGAGGCCGGTGAGGTTTTCCGTCAGAACCGGGTTGCGCTTGTGCGGCATCGCAGACGAGCCTTTTTGTCCGGGTGAGAAATATTCCTCGACCTCGCGCACTTCCGTTCGTTGCAGGTGGCGGATTTCGGTGGCCAGGCGTTCGACCGACGAGGCGATGACGCCGAGCGTTGCGAAATAGGCTGCGTGGCGGTCGCGCGGAATGATCTGGGTCGAAATTGGTTCAATCTTTAGCCCCATTTTTTCCGCCACGTAGGCTTCCACGGCGGGGTCGATGGTGGCAAACGTGCCGACGGCGCCGGAAATGGCGCAGGTGGCGATCTCGGCCCGGGCCGCCTCAAGACGATCCTTGTTGCGCTGGAATTCGGCGTAAAAGCCGGCGAGTTTAAGGCCAAAGGTTGTCGGTTCGGCATGGATGGCGTGGCTACGCCCGACGCAGGGCGTCATCTTGTGCTCCAAGGCGCGCTTTTTCAGCGCCGCCAGCAGGGCATCGAGATCGGCCAGCAACAAATCGCTGGCCTGTGTCAACTGTACGGCCAAACACGTGTCGAGAACGTCCGACGAGGTCATACCTTGGTGCACGAAGCGGGCTTCGGGGCCTACGTATTCGGCCAGGTTGGTGAGAAAGGCGATGACATCGTGGCGAGTTTCGCGCTCGATCTCATCGATGCGGTCGATATTGAACGATCCCTTCTCGCGCACCGCCTTGGCGGCCTCGACCGGGATAACGCCCAGTTCGGCTTGCTTGTCGCAGGCGTGGGCTTCAATTTCGAGCCAAATTTTGAATTTATTGGCGGGCTCCCAGATGGTCGCCATCTCGGGGCGGGAATAACGTGGAATCATGGTCCCTCGGGATGTTTACAAGAGCAGAAAACATAAAGGCCGAGCTTTCCCCGGCTCGTCCAATGCAGGGTTTTTATCATACAGCACTTGGGCGGCTTTGAAAATGCGACTCTGGTTTAGTTCTTCCTGTACACCTGATACCACATAATGCCCAATGCTTGGATCCCGATCATCACCCAAAAAGCCGCCTGATAGCCTTCAGGGGCGTAGCCGCCAGTCGATGTTGCCGGCCACAGGTTGATGATGGCGCCGATGCTCCATTGGCAGGCGAAGGCGCCGCTGAAGGTAAAGACATTGAGCCCGGTAATGACCCGCCCCGCCAGCTCCGGCGGAAATTCGCGCGGCAGAGCCGCGTAAGGCAAAATTCCGCAGGTGCCCAAAAATCCGAACAACATCCACATCGGCAACGCGCCCCCGGTCCATTGCAAGGCCATGGGCACCTGGATGATCGCGAACAGCATCATGCCGCTAAAGGCGACGGTGACGGTGTTGACGCCTATTCGCCCCAGTCGTTCGGCGATGATCCCCATGCTCAGGAACCCGGCGACCATGGCAATGGCAATCAACAACAAATGCTGTGCCACGTCGGCCCGCCCCAGCCCGCCCACATCGGCGAGCCAGGGGCCGGACCACAGGCTTTGTGTGCCGAGAAACATGCTTTGCGAGGCGATGGTCATGGGGGCGATACGCCAAAACCGGGGGTTGACAAAAATTTGCCGGAAACCGTCCAGCTGGTCTTTCATGCTGCCCGACGAGGTTTCTCCGCTTAGCCTTTTGGGAACGACGAAGAAGATGGCTGAGGAAAAGACCAGGGCGGCGGCGCTGAAAATAACGAACAGCCCGCGCCAGTCGGTCAATTGCAGGGCCGCTTCCACCGGGATCGTGCCGGTTACGGCACCGAGCCCACCGGCGGTCATCTGCAGGCCGTTGATAAGGGGGATGCGATCGGACGAGAACCACATGACGTAGGCCTTGAACGCCGCCATCAGGCAGGCGGACGTGCCAAGCCCGATCAAGGCGCGTCCGGTCATCAGCCACGGCGTGGAGGCAGCGTGAGCAAAAATGAATGCGCCTAAAGCCGCGAACAGCAACAACGCCGCCTCCGTGCGCCTCGGCCCATAGCGGTCGAGCAATATACCGAGCGGTAGCTGGGCGGCGGCGAAGGCCAGGAAATTGGCGCTGGTCAGCAGTCCTAAATCGGCCGCCGTCAGGCCCAATTCAGCCACCAGGTCAGGCGCGATGACGGCGTTAACGACGCGCAACAGGTAAGACAGGAAATAACCAAGGGCGAAGGGGATAAAGACGCGTAATGCGATCATGGCGGGGGCACTAAATAAGGACCGCCTAAAGCAGCCCGATCTCCTTGAACGAGGTGTGGCCGTCGCGCGTCATGATCAGGTGGTCGTGCAACTGGATGCCGAGCTTTTCGTCGGCTTTGGCTGCCTTTTTGGTCATCTTGATGTCGGCCTTCGACGGCTTGGGGTCGCCCGACGGATGGTTGTGGGCCAGACGTTGGACTGCCGCCTGTACGGTCTTGATGGCAGCGACGGTGGCATCACCGATGCCGTCGACTTCTTTTAATGTTGCCGGTTCTGCGGTGATGACACCGGCGTAGGAACCGAAATGTTTTATCAGATGCTTGGCAATCGGCTTGGTATCCTGGCGCGCCATCGCCTGGAATAGCAGCAGTTCCGGCATTTCGTAGTCGGGCAGGGCATCGCCGCCGCCGTTCAAAAAACGCTGGCGAAGGCGCTGGCGGTGGCCGTCGTGTCCGGGCGTGCCGGAATTTTTAGCCATCATAGGGTGGCCGGTCGAGGCCGGCCGGCGACAGGGTGAAGACCTCAAAACCGTCAACCGTGACACCGATGGAATGCTCAAACTGGGCCGACAAGGAGCGGTCCTTGGTGACGGCGGTCCAGCCGTCGCTGAGAATTTTTACCTCGTAGGTGCCGGTATTGATCATCGGCTCGATGGTGAAAAACATGCCCTCGCGCAGGGTATCTCCGCTGCCCGGCTCGCCGAAGTGCATGACGTTCGGCGCGTCGTGAAAAACCTGGCCCAGGCCGTGACCGCAAAAATCCCGGACCACGGCATATTTCTTTGCCTCGGCATAGCTTTGAATGGCGTGGCCGATATCGCCCAGTGTGGCTCCGGGTTTGACGACGTTGATGCCTTCCCACATGGCTTCAAAGGTGACATCGATCAGCTTCGTCGCCTTGACGCCGAGCGAGCCGACCGGGAACATGCGGCTGGTATCGCCGTGCCAGCCGTCGACAATGACGGTGACGTCGATGTTGATGATATCGCCGTCCTGCAATGTCTTGTCGCCGGGAATGCCGTGACAGACGACGTGGTTGATCGAGGTGCAGATAGATTTTGGAAAACCGCGGTAATTCAGTGGCGCCGGGATGGCACCGCGCTCGACGATAAAATCATGGCAAATTTTGTCGAGCCGTTCGGTCGTGACCTTGGGCTGAACATGGGGTGTGATGAAGTCCAGACACTCCGCCGCCAGCTGCCCGGCAGAGCGCATACCTTCAAAGGCATCCGCGCCGTGAATTTTGATATGCCGCCCGTCAGAGGCGACGAAATTTGCCGTCATTTCCTGCATGAAGGGGATTATGCCATTTATTTCTGAAAAGCCAATGCGACTGGGGCATTCACGGCAATGCCCGTTTTCGACAGCTTGGCCCTGTAACACAGTACCTCGACCCCGGCTTTTTGCGCTTTTTCTAGCGTCTGGGCGTAAACTGGGTCAATATCGGCTGCGATGGTGAAAGACGGCGCATCGTGGCGCTGCACCAGATAAAACATCACCGCCCGGTGGCCGTCCCTGACCATGTCGGATAATTCGACCAGATGTTTGGTGCCGCGCGCCGTCACCCCGTCGGGGAATTCCACCGGCGCGTCTTTGCCCAGATCGCGCTTCATGGTCACGTTCTTGACCTCGACGTAACACTTATCAGCGTTTTTGTTTTCGAGCAGAATATCGATACGCGAATTGACCCCGTATTTAACTTCGCGGCGAAGTGTTTCGTAACCGATAAGCTCTGGAATTTTGCAGCCTTCGATGGCCTCGGCGACGATGGCGTTGGGCAGGCTTGTGTTAATGCCGACGAGCGTTCGCCCGATCTTGATCATCTCGAATGTGAATTTGAGCTTGCGGTCCGGGTTGCGTGCCGGGCTCAGCCAGACTTCGGCCTCCGGTTCGTTGACCGACAGCATCGAGCCGGAATTGGCGCAATGCGCGGTGACAACAGAACCGTCCTCCAGTTCCACGTCGGCCAGGAAGCGCTTGTAACGCTTGATCAGTTTACCGCGCAGCAGGGGGTCTGGAAATTTCATTAACTCAATGTAGGGAGTGCAAGGCCAGCGTTCAACGGCGGGGTATTTTCTGCTAGAATTGTTCGGGGTAACTTACATGTTCAGGCGCTTTGCATTCGTTGTTCTTGCGACCGTCTTTATTCATATTGGCGGCAACGCTGCCGTTTCCTGCGGGCCGGCGGTCGAGGTCAAATTTATCGAGTCTGCCGGCGATATTTTTCAGATCACCAATAAAAGCGAAGGGCCATGGGCGCTGGTGTCTCTGGTCATTCGCCTGACGGGCTCACAGGGCGGGCTGGTCTTTGACACCGAAGACGGCGGCCCCGGTTATTCCATGCATCAGGCTTTCGAGCCGGTAGCAGGTAATGTCGGATTGCTGGGCGCCGAGCCGGTCGGCGACGGGGCCGAGGAAATGCGGCTGCTGTTTTCCGATTTTGTGGCGGGCCGGGAATTCATGTTTATCATCGACGTCGATGACCGTCTGGAAAGCTCGGACTACGGCCAGGCCGTGGTCAGCGGCGATGAGATCGAGGGCGCCAGCGCCGAAGCGGTGCTGACGATGCCGGGCGGCGCCAAGGCAACACCCAAAGCCAGCTTCGGCAACGATGGCGTTGCCCGTTTGCGCGGCGGCACGTGCGCGTGAAAATTACCTAGTCCTCGCCCCGGTAGACGCAGGCGGACTCACATGTTTCCCACAGTTTGATCCGGCTCAGGCCCGGCAGTTGGGGCTTGAGGTTGTCCCAAATCCATTTGGCGATGATCTCGCTGGTCGGGTTTTCCAGGCCCGGCACCTCGTTCAGGTAGTGATGGTCGAGCTGCTGCAAAAACGGCTTGAAGACGGTCTCGACATCGTCGAAGTCCATCACCCAGCCCTTTTCCGCATCGAGTTCGCCGCTGATGGAAAGGCCGACCCGGAACGAATGGCCGTGCAGGCGCGAGCACTTGTGCGTATCCGGCAGGTTGGGCAGCCGGTGCGCGGCTTCGAAGGTGAATTCCTGAATGATTTCCATGATCGTCTGTCTAGTCCATGGCCTAGGGTATGCCCAGATATTTATGGCTTTGCAGACCGAGCCGCCATCCCGGGTGTTGGCGGCAATAGTTGATAGTGAGCCGGGTGTTGCGGTCGCGCTCCGGCCCATCCATGGGCTGTAACACGAAGTGCTTGAAAGTCAATCTTTCGAAATCCTCAGGATCGACGCCGGGCTGCGGGTAGACGAGCTTCAACTCGTCGCCTTCGGTAAGTATCAAATCATTTCCACCCTTGGGGCTGACACAAATCCAATCCAGCCCGGCTGGCGGTTCAATGGTGCCATTGGTTTCCACCGCCACTTCAAAGCCTTGCTCATGCAGCGCCACAACCAGGGCGCCATCCATTTGCAGCAACGGCTCGCCGCCGGTGCAAACGATGAAAGGTTTTGCGGCGTCATCGGGCCATGCGGCCCTGACCGCACGGGCTAGCGCGGCGGCGCTCTCAAACCGGCCACCGC
>JAZFSL010000061.1:0-2573 GCA_036446135.1 Rhodospirillales bacterium
CACCAGGCCTCGGACCTTGGCGAAATTATTGTCAACAATGACTTCTGGAAAAAGCTTTCACCGGAACTTCAGGCCATCTTCAGAGGTGCGGCGCAGGCGTCCGTCATGCAATCCCTCGCCGCTCACATCTACCGTAACGCAGTTGCCCTCGACAGACTGAAGAATGAATACGGGGTCAAGGTTCACGATACGCCTGCTGATTTGTATCCTGAGTTCCTGCGCGCCGCAAAGAAGGTTACCGAAGATGCCGCCAAGAGCAACGCCTTCTTCGCGAAGGTGCTGGCCTCGCAACAGAAACACGCAAACACCATCGTGCCGTACTGGACGAAACAACTCGACCTGTACCACAGGCTTGGTAACGCGACTCTCGGAAAGTAACTTTTACAAGACTTGCTGATTAACCGGTGAGAGGAAAACCCTGCTAACGGGGGATTCTCTCACCGGTGTCTTGTCGTCTCAGTGCTGACTGAACGGCATATAAAGTTTCGCGCAGGAGTTATTTCAAGGCCGTGATTGACTCGTTAAACCCTTTGGATGCAGCACCGGTTACCAGGCTTCGTACGTGGATAGTACGTATCGATAGCATCAGCATCTGGAGCGGGAAGCTGTGCGCCTGGCTGATCGTCCCAATGATCGGTGCGCTTGTCTATGAAGTGTTCGCGCGCTACGGGTTCGATGCGCCGACCATGTGGGCCTACGACACGACATTTATGCTCTATGGTTCGCATTTTATGCTGGGCGCTGCCTTTACACTTTCTAAAGGCGCTCATATTCGGACGGATTTTCTTTACCGGCTGTGGTCGGACCGTGTTCAAGCGATCGTCGACTTGACGATTTATGTGATTTTCTTTTTTCCGGGTTTTTTCTTTTTCCTGTGGGTATCGGTTGAATTTGCGGCGAAGTCGTGGGAGCAATCTGAACTCATCATCACCAGCCCATGGCTGCCCATTGTTTATCCCTTCAAGACGGTGATTCCGGTGACGGTGGTCCTGTTGATGATTCAAGGGGTTTCCGAATCGCTCAAGTGCATTGAAGCCATCAAGAATGGACGGTGGACATGAGCCCAGAATATTTGGGTTTGCTGTCCCTGGCCGCCCTTTTCATTTTCATTTTTGTCGGCTTTCCCATTTCCCTGACCTTAGTGTTCCTGGGCATCGTTTTCGGCTACATCGGCTTTGGCAATGTTGTTTTTTACCTGATGACCTATCAGGTGTTCGGCACCATGACAGAAACACTTCTGGCGGCAGTGCCTTTGTTTTTATTCATGGGATATGTGCTGGAGCGGACGGGCCTCATGAACCGGTTGTTTCATGGGTTTCAGCTTCTGTTGGCCCCCGTAAAGGGCTCGCTCTACATCGTGGTTCTGGCGGTGGCGACCTTGTTCGCCGCGGCGACGGGGATCGTTGGCGCCGCCGTCACCATCCTTGGCGTCATGGCGGCACCGATCATGATGAAAAGCGGATATAGCGCACAGCTTAGTGCCGGTTCCATCGCCGCCGGCGGCACGCTGGGAATGCTCATACCCCCGAGCGTCATGCTGGTTGTCATGGGCCCCGTTGTCGGCGCCCCGATTACAGAACTGTTCGCCGCCGCTGTTATTCCGGGCCTCCTTCTGGCGATCCTTTATGCACTGTACGCCGTCGGCAGGTGCTACCTGAATCCCTCCCTTGGGCCGGTTCTTCCCATGGACCAACGGGCGGAATCCGTGGGCGAGATCGTACGCGAACTGTTTTTTGGCATCATTCCGCTGGCGTTCCTGATCTTCGCCGTTTTAGGAAGCATTTTGGCCGGGATGGCGACCCCGACAGACGCCGCCGCTATGGGCGCCCTGGGGTCGGTGGTATTGGCTATCTTCTATCGCAAATTGACATGGAAAAATTTCAAGGAAGCCACATTCGCAACGGTAGTCACGTCCAGCATGATCTTGATGTTGGTGGCGGCCTCAAATTTCTATGGCGCCGTATTCGCGCGCCTCGGCACGGCGACCATGATTGCCCAATGGCTGCTCGAATTGCCGTTCCCACCGACCGTGATTTTGTTGATGATTCTGGCACTGATATTCCTCCTGGGGTGGCCATTGGAATGGGTGCCTATCGTGCTCATTGTCATCCCAATCTTCCTGCCCTTGATCCAGGAATTGCAAATCGATCTGGTCTGGTTCTGCACCTTGGTCGCCATTTGCCTGCAAACCGCCTGGCTATCGCCACCAGTGGCCCTATCGGCCTATTACATCAAAGGCGTGGTCCCTGAATGGAGCTTAGCGGACATCTATAAAGGCATGATGCAGTTCATGGTCATTCAGGTGATAGGATTGTTACTGGTTTTGACCTTCCCAATCATCGCGTTGTGGCTTCCTGAACTCCTTTTCAGAGGAGGATGAAGATTTATTCAGCGGCCCAAGCCTTGGGCGCCTGATTGACCACAATCATGAGCCTATTTTCATCCCTACAATTCGATCCGGCGATGTTCTCCATGGTTATCCTCGTCGATATCGTGCTTTCCGGTGACAATGCCATTGTCATCGGAATGGCTGCCGCTTCACTTCCCCTTGAACTTAGAAACAAGGCAATCGC
>JAZFSL010000062.1:0-7055 GCA_036446135.1 Rhodospirillales bacterium
CCTTCGCAGACATTGAAAAACTGTCCCCGCTCGGCCAGCGGCGAAAACAGCCCCTGATCGGTGCCGGTCAGCCAGACCTGCGCGCCGAGGTCGGAAATTTCGTCGAACAGCGCCTCACGCCGGGTATTGTCCAGATGCGCCGCCACCTCGTCCAACAGCAACAGTGGCGCCGTTCCCAGTTCCTCTGCGCGCATTCTGGCCGCCGCCAGCACCAGGGCGATGAGCAACGCCTTTTGCTCGCCGGTGGAACACAATGCCGCCGCCTGGCCGTTGCCGAGATGGTGGACCAGAAAATCGCTTTTGTGCACGCCGATGGCGCTGCGGCCTTCCTGGGCGTCGCTTGAGCGGTTGGCCTTTAGGGCTTCCCGGAAGCGGTCTTCTGCGGCCAGCGCCGGACCGTCGCCGAGCCAATCTTCGATCTCGCCCGCTACATCGGCGGACGCCTTGGGAAAGGCGCCGGCATTATCGCTTAAATGACGACCGAGACGACGGACCACATCAAGCCGCGCCGCCGCCACGGCGACGCCCTTGGTGGCCATGGTGTCTTCAAGCGCGCCGATCCACTTTATGTCGCCACGCCCTGAGCGCAACAGGCGCATGCGTTCGCGCATGGCGTGCTCATAGGCATTGAATCGGCCCAGATGGGCTGGATCGGAATCAAATACCAGTCGGTCAAAAAACCGCCGCCGCGGTAATGGCCCTTCGAGAAACAAGCGGTCCATCTGCGGCGTCAGCCACTGGGCTGAGATATAGCCCCCCAAGGCAGCCTGGCTTTTCATCGTTTCGCCGTCAATACGAACGACCCGCTTGTCGCGGGCGCCGGAAACGCCGGCCTGAAAGCCGGTGCCGATATCGACGGCGCCGGACGGTGTCGCCACGGTAGCGGCAACGCCCCACGGAGAAAGGCCGGCGCCCTCTTGGCGGAGGCGAATGATTTCGGACAGCTTGGCGCGCCGCAGGCCGCGGCCAGGCACCAGAAACGACAATGCTTCCAAAACATTGGTCTTGCCGGCGCCGTTGTCCCCGGTCAGGACGACGATACCTGAGCCGCCGTTGGCGTCGATATCGATGCGTTGATGGTGGTAGCAGCGGAAATCAGTGAGTGTCAGCCGCCGGACGGCCAGAGTATTTTCTTCGGCAATGCGCCCCTCCCCCCGGGCGCCCCCTGGGGCATCCGGGGGGATATTTGCCGGTATTTTCAGTGCTGCCAGTCCTTGCTGTCCCAAAAAAGGCGGCCCCCTACACGCGCATCGGCATTAGAACGTAAAGTGCGCTGGTGTCGTCGACCTCCGACAGAATCGTCGGCGAGGCGGCGTCGGCCAGCAGCATGCGGGTATTCACCCCTTCAATCTGGCGGATGATATCCAACAGGTAGCCGGCGTTGAAGCCGATCTCCATGGCTTCGCCATCGTAGGAGACCTCGATTTCCTCCGTCGCACTGCCGTCTTCGGAACTCGACGCCGACAAAGTCAAATTGCCGCTTTCCAGGCTCAGTTTCACGGCCCGGGATTTTTCGCTGGAAATGACGGAAACCCGGTCCACGGCATCAGCGAAGGTCTTGGTATCGACCTCCATCTGCTTGTCGTTACCTTCCGGGATAACCCGCTGGTAATCGGGGAAGGTGCCGTCAATCAGCTTCGACGTCACCACCACGTCATCAAAAGAAAAGCGGATCTTGTTTTCCGACAGGCTGATGGCAATGTCTTCCGTCGTTTCATCGACCAGCTTGCGAAGCTCGCCGACCGCCTTGCGCGGAACGATAACGCCGGGCATGCCGACGGCGCCTGAAGGCAGAGGCTGATCGACCTGGGCCAGCCGGTGGCCGTCCGTGGCGACCGCGCGCAGCACCGCCGTCCCGTCGAGGTCGCCGGCATGCAGATAAATCCCGTTCAGGTAATAGCGGGTTTCCTCCGTCGAAATGGCGAACCGGGTTTTGTCGACCAGGGCCCGGACCTCGCCCACCGGCAGTGTGAATTCATGGCCGAATTCGCCCCCGGACAAGACCGGAAAATCATCCGTCGGCAGGCAGGAAAGCGTGAAACGTGAGCGTCCCGACGACAACACCAAATGCCCTTCGCCGTCGGCGTTGATATCAACCTGGGATCCTTCCGGCAGCTTGCGCACGATCTCATATAACGTGTGCGCCGGCGCCGTGATCGCCCCGGGCGTGGCGATATCCGCAGCCACGGACTCGATGATATCGAGGTCCATATCGGTGGCATTCAGCGCCAAAGCGCCGTCGCCGGCATCGAGCTTCAAATTCGAGAGAATCGGGATGGTGTTGCGCCGTTCGACGACGCTTTGCACATGTCCGAGAGACTTCAACAAAACGCCCCGTTCAATTGTAAGTTTCATATGTAAAATCGAACCTTTAGTGTCATTTTTAGCGGGTCACGGCGAGGCCCTTTCGAGGTCGCCAAGCCGGGCCCGGAACGGACCCTCCAGATGAGCGTGTTAGTATAGCAGATGCCCCCGCCGCCGTAAGCCTTTTCGGGCCTCTTTGAGGGGCTAAAAACATCTTAATGACGGCTGAAAAATGACCGGAGAATTTAGCCTTCAAGCATCCGGCGCAGCAGCTCGACATCTTCGGCAAACGACGTGTCGTTCTCGCGAAGTTCTTCCACTTTTTTGACCGCGTGCATCACCGTGGTGTGGTCACGGCCACCGAATTTGCGCCCGATTTCAGGCAGTGAACGAGCCGTCAACTGCTTGGCCAGGTACATGGCGACTTGCCGGGGCCGGGCCACGGAACGGGCGCGGCGGGCGGAATGCATATCTGACATGCGGATATTAAAATGTCCGGCGACGCGTTTCTGGATTTCCTCGATGGTGACCCGGCGATCATTGGCGCGCAGCAGATCGTGCAGGACATCCTGGGTGGCTTCCAGGGTGATTTCGCGACCAACCAACTGGGCATGGGCGACGACCCGGTTGAGGCCACCTTCCAGCTCGCGGACATTGGCGGTGATCTTGTGGGCGAGAAATTCCATGACTTTCGGCGGCATTGTCACCTCAAGCCGTTCGGCCTTGGATTGCAGGATGCCGAGACGCAGCTCATAGGTGGTGGCATGAATATCGGCGACCAGCCCACAGTTAAGGCGCGACACCATCCGTTCTTCCATGCCTTCCAGGTCCGATGGCGACTTGTCAGACGAAATAACGATTTGCCGACCCTGATCGACCAGAGAATTAAAGGTATGGAAAAATTCTTCCTGGGTCGATTCCTTGCCGCTGATGAATTGCACGTCGTCGATCATCAAAACGTCAACGGAACGGAATTGTTCTTTAAAATCAACCGTGTTCTGTTCGCGAAGGGCGCGGATAAACCGGTACATGAATTTTTCCGCCGACAGATAAATGACGGAACATTCCGGCGATCTTTCCCGCAGGTGCCTGGCGATGGCGTGCATCAAATGCGTCTTGCCGAGGCCAACTCCGCCATACAGAAACAGCGGGTTGAAGGGAACCTTGTTCGCCTCGGCGACGCGCCGGGCGGCGGCATAGGCAAATTCATTGGGCTTGCCGACGACAAAATTATCGAAGGTAAAGCGGCTATCCAGGGGGGCGCTGATATCGGTGCGGTAATTGTTTTTACTGGCGCCGCCATTTCCGGCATCGGGGTTTCCGGGAACGCCGAGGGCACTGGGGGAAGTCTTTCTCCGGAACGGCGCCGAGACGGCTTCGCGTTCGGACTGGATATAGACCTCTACGCTTTTGATGTCGCCATTTTCCTTGCCCCAAAGCTCGCCCAGGCGATCGAGATAGTGGGCGACGATCCAGTCGCGCATGAAGCGCGTCGGCACAGAAATTTTCAACTCCCCGTCATCGATGCCCCGCACCGCCATGGGCTTGATCCAGCTTTGGAAGGAAGCTTCGCCGATTTCGGCTCTCAGCAAACCACTGACGATTTGCCATTGGGCGCTTAGGCTATTTTCGGATTTGTCTTTTCCGACTGGTGCGGTGTTATCCGTATTCATCGTTCCCCGTTCGCCCCTGAAAGACCCGACTGCCTTCCCTAGTGGAAATCAGCTGATTACCGCCGCTCCTCAGACCGCAATCCGTCAAACCCGCCCCAGAACCACAACACGCACCGTTTTAAGTTCGGCAAACTAGTCAACAAAGGGCGCTGGCTGGCAACCAACTTTGATCAATTGCATCGGCAGTGGATTAAAGGGGCGGTGAAAAATGAACCCGCCAGACCTCTTTTCGTGACAAGCCAACCAAATGCCGACTCGCTCCTGCCCGAAACCTCAAGGCCCATTTTCAGGACACCGAAGACCTCGTCGCTACTGAACACCCCCCTTTGAGAACAAATTTTGTTTTTTGGTATTGCTTTAGGTTTCTTAAAAAAATAAACACAAATTAAGCAAAAAAACCGAATGAAATATCCTCGCCAGCTTTTTGGGTAAAATTTCTATACTTGGTGATGTTCCCCGGTGTTTGAATTTATACTTTGTTTTACTTTGTAAATTAATTTTCATTAAAAAAACTTAAAATACCACTGCCTGTTATCTACGTTAACTATTTTCCAGAGACTCTTTTTGCCCCGTCGTTGATGATTTAATACTAGGGCCAGCATTTGCTTCTGGCAACAGGTTGAATCACCGAATCAGAAAAAAAATGGAAAAAAATTTCTTGACAAAAACAGGCTTCAGGAATCGTTGCACAATTTCAGACAAAAAAAACCGCGGGCCTGAATAGGCGCGCGGCTAAAAAAATACGTGGTCAACGGGGATCAGGCGGCCATCTTCTTGATTTGCCTGGAAAGCCTGGAAATCTTGCGGGTCACGGTGTTGCGGTGCATGACATTTTTTTGCGCACCGCGCATCATGTGCGGCTGCGCCTCGCGAAGGGCGGTTTCGGCATCGGTCTTGTTACCGGACGCAATCGCTTCTTCAACCTTGCGGATAAAGGTACGAACCGTCCCCAACCGGCGACCATTCACTTCCGCCCGGCGGGCGGCTTGGCGAATTCTCTTCTTGGCTTGGGCGCTGTTGGCCATATCAAAAAAACCTTTTATTTACTTGAGCATCTAGAACAGAAGGACGGCTTATATAGGGGTCCGGGCGAGCCGTCAAGACTCTGATTGCCGGGCCAATTCCATACCATGGTATGGACCTAGGGGAGGCCGGGGCCGGGGCCGGAAAACCGGAAACGCCGCGCCATTTATGGCACCGTCGGAGCCAGGGAAAAGCCCACCGTCAACGGCGGCGGCGAACCGGGACCACCCGGGAATTCGACCTTCAGGATTTCGTTCTCGCGTTGATAAACGCCGATCCTCAACGCCCGCCATCCCAGTTGCGGCAGGGTTGCGGCATAAAAGTCCCGGACCGCGCTTTGGCTGACGTCGCCGATGGCATAGGCTTCGACAATCCGCCCGCCCGGAGAATCAAAAACAACGCCGCCGGCTTCCTCGACCAGGCCAGGCATCAGCGGCAAGTCATCGATAGCGCTGATGAAGGCGCTATTGTCCTGGCCCGTCTTTCCCTGAGCGTGGGCGGCTCCGGCAAAGGCCAGCGCGGCAAGCAAGGCGGATAACAGTAATGTCCTGCGTTTCATGGTTCCGCTTATAGCATCAGCGCTGCCGCCGCGCACAATAGAAAGTCGAGCGCCCCGACTGGGTGATCCTTTTAATGCCGCCGGTCCGGGCAACGTTACAGTCGCAACCGGGACAGGCTTCCCCCTCCCGGCCATATACGGCAAAGGCGTGTTGAAAGTATCCCAATTCCCCGTCCGGCCGGCGGTGATCCCTGAGCGATGATCCGCCGGCGGCAATGGCCTCGCTCAATACGTCGCGGATCGTGCGGGCCAGTTTTTCGGCGCGGCCGCCCTGCACGCTAAAAGCCTTTCGTTTCGGTGATATCCCAGCCCTGAACAGAGCTTCGGAAACATAAATATTACCGAGCCCGGCGACCACGTGCTGATCTAACAGCGCCGCCTTGATCGGCGCCCGGCGGCCCCTAAGGGCGTCGGCCAGCACCGGGGCGCAGAATTCGTTGCCGAGAGGTTCCGGCCCCATGCCCGCCAGCATCGGATGAGCAGTGAGGGCGGACGTTTCAACCAGGTCCATAAAACCAAACCGTCTGGGGTCATTGAAACGAATGCAAATTCCCGCATCGGTTTCAAATATTACGTGGTCATGAGGTTCCCGCGGCGGCAGCGTTTTGCTGTCATGCACCCTGAACCGCCCCGACATACCGAGATGGGCGATTAGTGTCAGGGCAGGGTCACCATCGAGATCAAACAGCAGAAACTTTCCCCGCCGGGCCAGACTTTCGACCCTGCGTCCGGTGAGCCTTTTGACAAAATTTTTCGGGAAGGGAAACCGCAGGTCCGGCCGCGTTGCCTCGACGCGTTGCAGACGCTGTCCTTCGAAAGCGGCTAATAAACCCCGGCGCACGGTCTCGACTTCGGGAAGTTCGGGCATAAACGAATACTTTATGTAGTACTTGGGGTAATACTTGATGTAGCGCTATCAAAAACCCGGCTAGGGGCTTGATCTTAGAGAGTGTGGCGGGAGTGTGGCGCCGGGGCCAAGCTTAGGGTATGTTGCCGCCCATGTCCAAGCAGCCGCAAAAAGACGCTTCCGGCACTACCCATTTCGGCTACCGCCAGGTCGCCAATGATGAAAAGGCGTCCCTGGTACGGGGTGTGTTTGATTCCGTGGCGTCAAAATACGACCTGATGAACGACCTGATGAGCCTGGGCGTTCACCGGCTGTGGAAAAGCGCCATGATGGACTGGCTGGCGCCCAAGCCGGGCATGTGCTTGCTTGATGTCGGTGGCGGCACCGGCGACATCGCATTTCGCTTTCTGGAGCGCGACGGCAGCTCCGTCACCGTCGTCGATATTAACCGGGAAATGCTCAGGCACGGCCAGGACCGCGCTATAGACAAGAATATTTTGGGCAACATTGAATGGCTTGAGCAAAAATCATCCCACCTATTGGAGCAATGACTATTCCTGCAAAAATTTTAGACAGACCACCAAAAACTAATGTTTCAAAACCAATTCCTGCAATACCTGCACCCATTATTCCACCAACTAAAGAATGG
>JAZFSL010000063.1:0-2725 GCA_036446135.1 Rhodospirillales bacterium
GTGATGTCGGTGCTGACCTGGGACGACTATGAAACGATGCTGTCACAGGTCAATGCCCTCGAATATGGGTTGACGGCGCTGATCGCCACCAATGATATCAATAAGGCCATGGAAACCGTTGAACGGGTTGAGGCCGGTTACGTATGGGTCAACGCAAATGGTCGCTATTTAGGCGCACCATATGGCGGCTGGAAGCAAAGCGGTTTTGGCCAGGAAGAATGCTTCGACGAGCTTCTCAGTTATACGCTCATCAAAAACGTCAATATGCGCTGGGAAATCTAAATTAGAGAATGCCCTCGGATCGAACAGTCGTTCCTATAAAACGGGAACCCGAAATGTCTGCTTTGGGTCATAAGCGGACTCTTTTCGACTTCCCCAAAAATGTCCGCTTTCGGGGGCACAGCAGACATAATTCAGGGTATGGTTGGATGTCCGTTAATAGCCAAAAGCGGACATTCCTGTAGTTTCTATGAAACCTTCAAAAGCTGTTATAAACTCTACCCATTCAAAGAATGAGAGTTAAAGGGTAATGCTGCCTGATCCTCTAAAATTTCAGGAAATAATAGATGAGGTGCATAAGAATGCGCCGCTCGAGAAAAATTATAATATTCTGTTCCGGAATATCACAATCGGCAGCAAACCATTTCTTGATCTGTTTTCCGATAGCATGGTCCAGTCCGGCACAACAGTCGGCGGCTGGAAGCTTTTACGGCGCGCCCTTCGCGCCCTTAATTTAGCACAATATTATGACTATTCACTCGGTATTGATGGAGGACGGGTGGAGTGTGGCGTTTTCAAGGGATTCTCGGCGCTTATGATGGGACATATCCAGCGCCTTAACGACCCACAATTTCGCGGAAACGGACTGCACCTGATTGACAGTTTCGAGGGCCTGAGTGAAATGCACCCCGCCGATGCGGCTATGGAACGCGATACGGGAACCGGCGAAAAAGAACCAGTTTATGGCTATAAGAAAGGCCATTTTGCGACACCGCTTGAAGCTGTGCAGGAAACCATGCGGGACTTCCCTGAGGCTACCATCCACAAGGGCTGGATTCCGGAAGTTCTAGAGACCTTGCCGGAGCAGAAGTGGGCCTTTGTTCACATCGACGTGGATCTCTATGAACCAACCCTGGGCTGCCTAGAATACTTTACTCCGAGAATGGCGAGCGGGGGGTGCATTTTGAACGATGATTTTTCATCACCCATGTTCCCCGGTGGGTTTGCCGCATGGAGCGAATTTTGCACCCGGCACAATTTCCCTTATGTGGCCATTGATAGTGGGCAGGCGGTATTAATTGCCAGGTGACTCCCGGGCAACCTCTTTCTGACACCTCTAATCCGACGAATGTCCGCTAAGGGTCATTAACGGACTCTTTTCGACTACTCCAAAGATGTCCGCTTTTGGGGGTAAAGCAGACATTTTTTAGGATGTGTCAAAGAGTCCGCTTATAGCCATTACCGGACATCTTCTGTGTTTCATGAAAATTACTATTTTGGTACATCGCGATGTAGGCGGGTGAGAGCCTCTGGCAGGTCTTCAGATTTGAGTAGCGATCTGTTTTAGAGCAAAGCGGTCCAGTATCTTCACCTTTCCTTTGCTACGTTGTATCAGGCCTGACTGAATGACTTTACTAATCGCCTTAGCAACCGCTTCCTTTGACGTCACGGCGTTGGTCGCCAGTTCTTCGTGGGAAGGCATTTTATCGATGATCCAAATGCCGTTTTCTGAGGGGTCCGGTTCAGCAAGTTCAAGTAACTGTAGATATACGCGCTGGATGCCGGAAAATGAACTAACGTCGGATATTTGCCGGTTCGAAGAGCGAATGATCGAAGCCAAGCTTTCCAGCACTTTGATCGCAATCTGGCGATGTTTGAGGATCAAGTTAACGAACACTGCCCTCGACAGCATAACAACAACGCCATCGGTGACTGCATCGACCATCGCCGTGCGCTGGCCCTTGTCAAACGCTGCAATCTCGCCAAACCATCCACCTTCACCAATCTCCCGGAAAATGACACCAACTCCCCCTTCTCCCTGGGAAACGCGAACCGTCCCCTTAACCATGAGAAAGATGCAGTCCAGTTTTGTACCTTCCTTAATCAGGTTATCGCCCTTACGAAAGGACACATACTCGCAACGCTTGGCAAACTGGTTAAAGGCCTTATCGTCGAGGCCAATTAGAAGTTCGTTAACCCGTAGTCGCTCCCTATCGGACGCTTCAATTTTTTTGGGTTTTATATTTTTGGATTTGGTTGCCATGCCGACTACAAAAATTGTTATTGCCTAAATATAAATTCCATCTCAAGACCGGGCGGAACTATTACCCGATCATTCCATCATTTGCTCAACCAACGTGATACCCCCCTTAGAACGAACTTCGTTATTACCCTACAACAATTAGGGGAATCAAGAAGTCAAATCCCTGTGATAAACATCTAGAATGTCCGCTTTGGGTCATAAGCGGACGTTTTCCGCCAGCCCCCAGAATGTCCGCTTTCGGGTGTAAAGCGGACATCGCCGGACCTCTTTGCAAAGACCAATCTTGTCGTGCAAGGTTCCCCAGCACGTTAAAAAACCTTACACATATGGGGTCTAAAATGCCCTATTATCAGTTGGTTAGGTAGACGTGGGTAGGCCCCCGTCAGCCACCCCATTTTTCCGCTTATCCGAAAATCTTCTTATTTATCCGCCGAGCTGGCGCCGTGACAGAGCGGCGATTCC
>JAZFSL010000064.1:0-7957 GCA_036446135.1 Rhodospirillales bacterium
TTATTGGCAATAGCAGACTAAAGCTAAAATGGCAAAGAAAAACCCCCGGTAACTCAATGTCACCGGGGGTTTTAATATGGTAGGCGCTGAGGGATTCGAACCCACGACCCGCTGATTAAGAGTCAGCTGCTCTACCAACTGAGCTAAGCGCCCTTAAATGGGGAAGATAAAGATAGGCAGAAGCTGTTGAAAGACTAATCTTCGCTGATCGCGCCGCGGCGGCCGATCATGACGTCGCGGTGCACCCACACACTCATCAGCAGCCCGAACCCAAACATCAGCGTCATCATCGCCGTGCCGCCGTAGGAAATCAGCGGCAGCGGCACGCCGACAACCGGGATAAGCCCCATCACCATGGCCATGTTGATGAACACGTAGAGGAAAAACGTGATGGTAATGCCCATCGCCAGCATACAGCCGAAATGCGATCGCGAGCGGATGGAAATGGCGAAGCCGTAAACCAGCAACACGGCGTACATGGCCAGCAACGCCAGCCCGCCGATGATGCCGAATTCCTCGGCCAGCATGGTAAAGATGAAATCGGTTTGCATTTCCGGCAGGAAGTTGAGGTGCCCCTGGGTGCCTTGCATAAACCCCCGCCCGGACAGGCCGCCGGACCCGAAGGCGATTTTCGACTGAATGATATGATAGCCGGTACCCAAGGGATCGCTTTCCGGGTCAAGAAACGTCATCACCCGCTTTTTCTGATAACCATGCAGGAACTGCCAGGCGACCGGCGCCGAGGCCACGGCCGCGACCCCGAAAGCGGCAAATTTCCACAACTGGACTCCGGCCATGAAGAAAATTCCGCCGCCGGCCATGATAAGGACCAGCGCCGTGCCCAGATCCGGCTGGCGTAGCACCAGGGCCGCCGGGGCGGCGACGGTCATCAACGGCACCAGCAAAAACCTGAGACGGCTGATTTCATCGATTCTACTGCCATGAAAATAACGCGCCAAGGCCAGGACCACGGCAATCTTCATCAGTTCCGACGGTTGCAGGCTGATGAAGCCAAAGCTGATCCAGCGTTTTGCGCCCATACCTAAGGAGCCGGCGATCTCTACGATGCCCAGCAATAACAACACGATGGCGTAAATCACATAGGCGTAGCGAAGCCAGAACCTGATATCGATGACGGCGACGGCAATCAGGACCATCAGCCCAAACCCAAACCGGGTAGCGTGGCGGCTGGCCCAGGGGTCGATATTGCCGTTGGCGGCGGAATACAGCATGGCAAAGCCGATTCCCGCCGTAGCGATCAGCACGAAGACGAACAACCAGCGAATATTCCACAACTTACTTCGAAGGGTCAGCTCGGGGGTGCCTAGTATATTTTCAGCCATAGCGCCCTATCCATCACGATCAACGCCGAATTTCGATACCTGCGGCTTAATCGGCAGAGGTTTTTCTTCCAGGATGCCGGGCCGGGCAGATTGGAGCTGCTGCGCTTTGGCCAGAATATCGCGGGCGATCGGGGCGGCCACGGAAGACCCGCCGCCGCCATGCTCAACCACTACCGCCACCGCATAACGGGGGTTGTCGGTTGGCGCAAAGCCGACAAACATGGCATGGTCGCGTTCTTTCCAGGGCAATTGCTTGTTCTTGAGCACCCCTTGTTCGCGTTCGGTCTTGGTAATCCTGCGCACCTGAACGGTGCCGGTCTTGCCGCCCATTTCCCGGCCGCTTTTTTTAATACGCGCCCTGAAGGCGGTGCCCACCGGGTTGTTGACGACCGCCTCCATGGCTTGACGGACAAGCGTCAGGTGCGCCGCCATCAAGCCCAGGCTTTCAAATTCAACCTTGCCGGAGTCTGGCTGGGGGACTTGATTGTCGGGGCCGTCCCCTTCCGCCAACAAGCCGGGCCGGGTCAACCGGGGCGTCACCGCAAACCCGCCGTTGGCAAGCCTGGCCGTCATCACCGCCAGTTGCATGGGCGTCGCCAGCAAATACCCCTGGCCGATCCCGGTGATTACGGTTTCGCCCTTGTACCAGGGGGCATTCATGGTTTTTTTCTTCCATTCACGGTCCGGCACCAAACCCTTGGATTCCCCTGGCAGGTCAATACCGGAAATGCTGCCCAGCCCCAAACGTCTTGCCATGGCGGCGATCCGTTCGATGCCGGTGCGTTTGGCAACCTCATAAAAATAGATGTCACAGGACTGGGTAATGGCGTTAAAGGCGTCCATCCACCCGTGCCCGTGTTTTTTCCAGCAATGGAAGATGGCGTCGCCGAGTTTCATTTTGCCGCTGCAATGGATACGGCCTTCAGGCCCGATGATGCCTTTATCCAGCGCCGCCAACAAGACCGCCATCTTGAAGGTGGAGCCGGGAGAGAACTGGCCTCTGATGGTCTTGTTAATCAGCGGCGCCTTGGGGTTTCTGGTCAAGGCATGCCATTCTTCGGTGCTGAGACCTTTATTAAAGGCGTTAGGATCAAAGCCGGGCGCCGACACCATCGCCAGGATGTCGCCGTTTTCGACGTCGATGACCACCGCTGCCCCGCTTTCATCGCCGAACCGCTGGCTCGCCATTTTCTGCAGTTTCAAATCGATGGTCAGCGCCACTTGCTCACCGCCCTGTCCTTCCTGGCGCGTTAATTCCCGGATGACATGGCCGAAGGCATTGACCTCCACCTGAGACGATCCACCGGTGCCGCGGAGTTCCAGGTCGTGGACTTTTTCCACCCCGGCTTTGCCAATCCTGAACCCCGGCAGCTCCAACAACGGGTCGCCGCCGACTTCTTCTTTGGCAACGGCGGCAACATAACCCAGGACATGTGCCGTATCGGCGCCATGCGGATAATGGCGGGTTTGCCCGACATCGATGCTGACGCCGGGGAGTTCCGGCGTGTTGACCTCGATGCGGGCGACTTCCTGCCAGTCCAGGTTTTCGCGGACCGTGACCGGAATGAAGCGGCGGCTGCGTTTGATCTCGCGAAGAATTCGGCGTTTTTCACCATGGCTGACGGGAATGATTTTGCCCAGCAATTCCAGGGTGGCATCGACATCCGGGGCGTCTTCGGCGCTAAATAACACCCGGTAGTTTTGCTCGTTGTCGGCCATGGCCATGCCAAAACGGTCGATAATGTGCCCCCGGTGTGGCGCCAAAAGCCTCAGATTAATACGGTTTTCCTCGGCCAGGGTCCGGTAACGCTCGGCCTCAATAACCTGCAGGTAATACATGCGCCCGGCCAGCGCCGACAGAAGAATTACTTTGACTCCGCCAATGAGGGCGGCGCGGCGGGAGAACAGTTTGTGCCGTTCTGAATCCAGCAACATCTCAGTCGAACCTCAGGAAAGCCAGCTGCCAACGAAGAAACAGCCAGGCAATGACAGGGAAAAAGCCAAGCGTCATCAAATATTGAAAAAATACCGTTTCGGGCCCGATCAGGGCGACGTTCAGAATGGATACCGCCAACCAGCTGAGGACCAAGGCGACGGCGGCCATTAGCGAAAAGCCGAGCCAAAGGATGGCAAAGGACTTACCGATAAAAAAGCTTTTTTGCGACAACACCACACCATAAACGATGAGAAAGACAAACGCGCTGACGCCGATGGGAAGACCGCTCAGGGCGTCGTGCAAAAGCCCGATCAGGAACACCGCGTACGCCGGCAAAAGACGGGGCCTGAAAATGGCCCAATGGTATACAGCAATCAACGGCAGCAAGGGGGTGACCCGGGAAAAACCCGGAATGTGCAGCGGCACAACATTGATAATTACCAGAACCAGGGTCAACATTAATGGCGTCAACTGGCGCGCCAGCAAATCCATGCGGTGCCAAACGCCGGATGTCATTGTTTCCGGGTCCGGGCCCCTTTGCCTTGGACAGCTCCGTCGGGCGTCTTGCTTTCCGGCTGCGGCACAATTCCACCGAGGCCGAAATCCAGTAAGCGAATATATTCAAGCCGGTTACGTTCGACGAACGGTGTCACCAGGATGCCGCCTTCATCAACGGCGCTAACAACCCCTACCGCCAAGCCGGCTGGAAAGGCGCCGCCATGACCCGACGTGACGACTCTGTCACCGACGTTCACCGTTTCACCGGACGGCAGGTGAACCAATTTCGGTTTGTCCGAGTTGTTACCGACAAGAATTACTCGCGTTCGGTTGGGGCCGGCTAAAACGGGAATGCGCGAGTTCAAGTCGGTAACCAGCAGCACCCTGGCGGAACGGAAACCAATTCCGGCGATCCGGCCGACAAGCCCCTCGCCGGTAATCGCCGCCTGGCCCTTGGTCACGCCGTCTTTGGTCCCGGCATTGAGGATCAAGCTGTGGGCGAAGGCGCCGCCCGTATCGGCAATGACGCGCGCCGTAATAAAGCTCGGTTCCGGTCCCGGTACGTATTTCAATAGCTTCTTTAGACCCTTGTTTTCTGCTTCCAGCCGCCTGGCCGCGTCCTGCCATTGCAACAACCGGGCTTCGTTTTCGCGCAACCGGGCATTTTCCTTGCGCAGATCGGAAATTTCACGGACATGGTCAATCGCGCGGGCAACGGATTGAATGGGTTTAGACATCGCATCCAGAATGGGCGCAACCGCATCGGTCACCTGCGTGCGAAAGCTGTCCATGAGCAATACATCGACTTTGCCCAAAAACATCATGCCGACGGCAACCACGATCAAACCCATATACGCGAAGCGATGGGCCAGGTTTTTGATCGGCTGGGCGATACGATATACGAATCGGGGCTCTTTTTGCACGCTTTTGCCCTCCAAACGGCAACGTGGCGGCGTCGACTGTATAATGCCGCCAATTATAATCTTTTTTTCTCTACACCCCTATACAAAACCTTAGTTTACAAGAGGTTAAGCCCCCGGCCCCATGCCATCCGTTAATACATAGAAGACAGGACATTGCGCAGGCGATGCATTTCTTCCAGCGCCCCACCGGTGCCCAAAACGACGCAGCTTAACGGGTCATCGGCCAGCGATACCGGCAGCCCCGTCGCCTGACGCAACACATAGTCCATACTCCCTAAAAGCGCGCCGCCGCCGGTGAGGACAATGCCCTTATCGACGATGTCGGCGGCCAGTTCCGGCGCTGTATGCTCAAGCGCCACTTTCACCGTTTCGATAATGGCGCCGACGGGTTCGGCCAGACTTTCCGCCACCTGGCGTTCAGAGATGACCAATTCCTTCGGTACCCCGTTCATCAAATCGCGGCCCTTAATTTCCATCGTCCGGCCGTCGCCATTATCAGGCGGACAGGCGGAACCGATTTCTTCTTTGACGCGCGCCGCACTCGATTCACCGACCAGCAGATTATGGTTGCGGCGGATGTAGGCGATAATCGCCTCGTCCATTTTGTCGCCGCCGACCCGCACGGAACGCGCATAAACAATACCGCCCAAGCTGAGCACGGCGACCTCGGTGGTGCCGCCGCCGATATCGACGACCATGGACCCTGTCGGCTCCGTCACCGGCAACCCGGCGCCGATAGCAGCTGCCATCGGTTCCTCGATCAAATAGACGGCCCTGGCGCCAGCACTTTCAGCCGATTCCTGAATAGCCCGGCGCTCGACCGCCGTAGAACCGGAAGGCACGCAAATAATAACCAAGGGCGATGCAAAGCTGCGCCGGTTGTGCACCTTGCGGATGAAATATTTGATCATTTCCTCGGCCACTTCGAAGTCGGCGATCACGCCGTCGCGAAGCGGCCGGATGGCGCTGATATTTCCAGGCGTGCGCCCCAGCATCTGCTTGGCTTCTTCGCCGACGGACAGGACATGTTTTTTACCCTTGATCTCGGCAATAGCGACAACGGAAGGCTCGTTCAGGACGATGCCTCTGCCCTTGACGTAAACCAGCGTATTGGCGGTGCCGAGGTCGATAGCCATATCTGCCGAAAGAAAGCCAAATATTCTTGAAAACATATAAGTCTCGTATCCTTATTTTCGGCCACGGGGCGAAAAAAGAAGCCCGCCGCCATTTATCGTCATGCTGGTGCCGGGGATTAGCCCCGGCGCCAGCATATCACTTATAAAAAACCAAACACCCCGAAGCTAGGCCGAAAGTGCCTCGGGCGCGGTTTTTTGTCGTTTTACCACCAGCTTGTTCAAGGCGTTCACGTACGCCTTGACCGATGCCACCATGGTATCCGTATCCGCACCACGGCCATTCACGGTGCGGCCATCTTCTTCCAAGCGCACCGTCACTTCGGCCTGGGCATCTGTGCCGTGCGTCACGGCATGGACCTGATAAAGCTGTAATCGCGCCGTGTGCGGAAACAGTTTCTTAATGGCGTTAAAGGCGGCATCAACGGGACCGTCGCCGGTCGCCTTGCAGGACTTTATTTCGCCGTCAATATTCAGGTCCAACTCCGCCTTTGGTGGCTGGTGCTTGGTACCGCAAAGGACTTCCAGCTCGACGACCTGGATACGGTCGTTGGTGCGAACCACCTCGTCATCGACAAGGGCGATAATATCCTCGTCAAACACCTCTTTTTTAAGATCGGCCAAATCCTTGAAGCGCTTGAACGCGATCTGCACCGCATTGTCGCCGAGGTCAAAACCCAAATCCCTTAGCTTCTCGATGAAGGCATGGCGGCCTGAATGTTTGCCCAAAACCAGCGTTGATTCCGTCAAGCCGATCGATTCCGGGGTCATGATTTCATAGGTGCCGGCGTGCTTGAGCATCCCGTCCTGATGGATGCCAGCTTCGTGGGCGAAAGCATTGGCGCCGACGATAGCCTTGTTGGGTTGCACCGCGAACCCGGTAACGCCGGAAACAAGCCTGGACGCCTTCATGATGTCTTCGGTCTTGATGCCGGTGGTATAGGGCATGACATCGCCGCGTGTGCGAAGCGCCATAACCGCTTCTTCCATGGACGCATTGCCGGCCCGTTCGCCCAGACCATTGATCGTGCATTCGATCTGACGGGCGCCGGCTCGCACGGCAGCCAGCGAATTGGCGACGGCCAGGCCCAAATCATTATGGCAATGCACCGATATTACCGCCTTGTCGATGTTAGGCACACGGTCACGCAACATGGTGACCAGGGCGGAAAACTCTTCCGGGACCGTGTAGCCGACGGTATCGGGGATATTGACCGTACCAGCGCCGGCGGCAATTGCCGCTTCGACGGACCGGCAGAGAAAGTCATGCTCGGTGCGGGTCGCGTCTTCCGCCGACCATTCCACATCATCTGTGAACGTGCGGGCATGGGTGACGCTATAGGTCACCTGTTCCAGCACTTCATCGGGCTGCATCTGCAATTTGTACTTCATATGCAGCGGACTGGTGGCAATAAACGTGTGGATGCGCGATTGCTTGGCCGGCTTGAGGGCCTCGGCGGCGCGCTCGATGTCGATCTTGGTCGAGCGGGCCAATCCGCAAACGGTGGAATTTTTAACGATCTTGGCGACTTCGTTGACGGCCTCGAAATCGCCGTCCGACGCGATCGGAAAACCGGCCTCGATGATATCGACGCCCATGCCTTCGAGAACCTCGGCGATACGGAGTTTTTCGTCCAGATTCATGGATGCGCCCGGCGATTGTTCGCCGTCACGCATGGTGGTGTCGAATATCTTTACTCGGTTCTTATCTGAGCTCTTGCTCATGGGATTAATCCTTCCTTCAACCAGGTGTACGCAGTAATGGGCTGTTCATATTCCCCTGAACGCTGGAAACACCGGTTCGGTGCCATGGATGCATTCAGAGGCACCTAAGTCGAAGGTTCCCATTCAGGCCCGGAAGGGTCAGCAAAAGCGCGTGCGAAATGGCGGCGACGGCGGGGGTGACCCCATCGTCTTTCAAGTCATTCATCGGTGCAATCGCCATCTTCAACATTGCCTTTGACTTTGCCATTGACTGGTTGTCGGAAACGGTTTTTCCGGTTACTTGGGTTAATTAACACGAATATTTAGAAGTGTTAAAGAACAAAATGCATATATGCCCTTTAAGCGACTGATAAATATATCTGTTAGGGCGCTGCAAACCAAAAAAGGCGGAACCAAAGC
>JAZFSL010000065.1:0-16566 GCA_036446135.1 Rhodospirillales bacterium
TGACATTGGCCGACGGGATGACCCAGGAACGGTCCAGACACTGATCATCCAGGGTAATTTCGGCGCTGACGACTTCCAGCCGCGTCAAGTAGCTCATGGGGTTTTTCGGGTTAGGCGCCGCCTGCAATTGATCGAGCAGCCGCTGGGCAAAATTCGTCGACTTGGTTTCCGTATCGACGAACCCAACATCAAACTCGCCGTCGAATTCCCGGCGCACCCTAAGCCGAGGGCCGAACAATTCAATGCTTTGCGGTGCCAGCCGACCCTGCACCAGGGCCTGTCCGCTGAGGGAAAAAGAGACTTCCGGGATGGTCCCGACGAGAGAACCGCCGGTGGAATCGCTGGGGGGACCGTCTATGCGGAGGATGCGTACACCCAACACCCGAATATCCAGGGTGCGTCTCCATCCTGCCCAGGTCAGGATGGTGTCCTTCATCGTCAGCTTGAAATTTTTCTGTTCCGCGTTGATGGCGTTTTCGATGTAAGGTGACAAGAACCCCAGCGAAATGGGACCCGACGACAGCTGCCAAGCCACCACCATAATCATGATGGCCAAGCCCGCGCCCAGACCACCAATCAGTTGGACGATTCCCCGAAACGTACGCCTTAACAAAAGTCTTCCTCGTGAGCGCCGGTCTTCGGACTTCTTGACCGAACTTGCCAGTTACCGCAGTCTCTAGATGTATTCAGAGCGGCTTTATTATGCATCATTTAGGGTTTCTAACCAGTAAATGCGATTTTCCTAGGGCATCTTTGCCCGAGAAGGCGGCTTTGGGCCTGGATAGATGGCTGGAAGCGGCCGGCGAGAATCATAAGTTTGCTGATTTCGCCCGCCAGGTCGCCGCCGATTCGCTGGGCAAACAGTTTTTACAGGCGCTTTTCGGCAACAGTCCCTTTCTCACCGAAGCCATCCTCAAGGACCCGGCCTTCACCTGCCGCCTAATCCAGGACGGCCCCGATGCAACTTTTGCCGCCATCCTCGATAACATCCCAGGGGTCAACCGAGGGGACGATCTTGGGCAGCATTTGCGCATAGCCAAGCGACAGGTGGCGCTCACCGTCGCCGCCGCCGACATCACCGGCGTCTGGGTGCTGCAACAAGTCACCAACGCACTTTCAGAATTCGCCGAAACCGCGATCAAGCTGGCCGCAGCTCAGGGTCTCGTCGAAACGGCGGCGCTGGGCGCCTTTACTCTGCCCTTCCCGGACGACCCGGAAAAAGGCTCGGGGCTGATTATATTAGCGCTTGGCAAGTTGGGAGCCAGGGAGCTGAACTATTCCTCGGATATTGATTTAATCGTGTTGTTCGACCGTGACAAAGTCATCACCGACAATACGGAAGCCCTGCAAAATCATTTTCAACGCCTGACCCGCAGCCTGGTCAAGCTGATGGATGAGCGCACCACCGAGGGCTACGTCTTTCGCACAGACCTCAGGCTACGGCCCGACCCCGGCGTCAACCCCGTGGCCCTGTCGGTGATGGCGGCGGAAACGTATTACGAGACCGTTGGCCAGAACTGGGAACGCGCCGCCATGATCAAGGCCCGGCCAATCGCCGGGGATATCGAGGCCGGTCATGCCTTTCTCAAGCGCCTGACGCCCTATATCTGGCGCAAAAACCTGGATTTCGCCGCCATTCAGGACATCCATTCCATCAAGCGCCAAATCAACGCGCACAAAGGTGGTGAAAACATCGCTGCCGCAGGGCACAACATCAAACTCGGGCGCGGCGGCATCCGCGAAATAGAGTTTTTCGCTCAGACCCAGCAATTAATCTGGGGCGGGCGGGAGGTCGAACTGCGATCTTCCGTCACCTGCGAAGCCTTAAAAGCGCTTGTCTTTGCCGGGCATTGCACCGAAACCGTGGCCGGGGATCTGACCCGGGCTTATGAATTTCTGCGCCGGCTCGAACACCGGCTGCAAATGGTCAACGACGAACAGACGCAAATCCTGCCTTCCTTTCGTTCAGAGTTGGAAAAGATCGCCATCTTTATGGGCTTTCCCGACCATGACGAATTCGCTCAAGCCCTTCTCGCTCAACTGCATACCGTGCAAGCCCACTACAGCGACCTGTTCAACGAGTCGCCGTCTTTAGGCGCCGAGGACATCACCGCCGATGGCGGCAACCTGGTTTTCACCGGGGGAGATGTCGACCCGGAAACGCTGAGCACGATAAAAAGCCTCGGCTTTTCCAACCCGGAAACCGTCGATCAGAGCGTGCGCGGCTGGCACCACGGGCGATGCCGCGCCACCCGCAGCAACCGGGCCAGGGAAATCCTCACCGAACTCATGCCGGCCATCCTGAAGGCTATCGCCGCCACCCCGTCGCCGGACGATGCGTTCCTGCGCTTTGATCGGTTTATCTCAGGCCTGCCGTCCGGCGTGCAGCTTTTTTCCATGTTTCATTCCAACCCCGACCTGCTCGACCTAGTCGCCGAGATCATGGGCAAGGCGCCCCGGCTGGCTCAACACCTGAGCCGCCATTCCTCGATCCTGGACAGCGTCCTGACCCAAGACTTCTTCGACCCGCCACCGGACCTCCATTTCCTGACGCTGGAGTTGAAGGCGTTGCTGGAGCGCGCGGATCACATCGAACAGATTTTCGATATCAGCCGCCGCTGGAATTCTGACCGCCGTTTCCAGGTCGGCGTTCAGTGCCTGCGCGGCGTCCTTGCCCCCGGCGACACCGCCCGCGCCTTTAGCGCCATCGCCGAGGCCGCGTTGGCGGCGTTGTTTCCATTTGTTGAGGAGGAATTCGCGGAAAAACACGGGCGTGTCCCAGGCATTAACATGGCGGTGCTGGCTATGGGCAAATTGGGCAGCCGTGAAATGACGGCTTCATCGGACCTCGATCTTGTTTTCATTTACGGCCCGGAAAGAGATACGCAAGGAAACGATAGCGCTGATGATGACATCATGTCCGACGGTGAGAAGCCGTTAAGCACCTTGCAGTATTTCGGTCGCCTTTCGCAACGCTTCATCAACGCCATTACCATAGCAACCGGCGAAGGCGCCCTTTACGAAGTCGACATGCGACTGCGCCCGTCCGGCGCCAAGGGGCCGATTGCATCGACCCTGGATGGCTTTTTGAAATATCACCAGACTTCGGCCTGGACCTGGGAACGCATGGCCCTGACCCGAGCGCGCGTCATACTGGGACCGGAAAAATTCGGCGACCGCATCAACACCGCCGTGCTTGATATCCTGACCACGAAGCGCAGCGCCGAAGACCTGCTTTACGATGTCGCCGACATGCGCACCCGGCTCAACAAGGAACGCCATACGGAATGTTTGTGGGCGGTCAAAAATCTGCGCGGCGGCCTGGTTGATCTGGAATTCATCACCCAGTACCTGACGTTGTTGTATGTCCCCGAACACCCGGACATCATCGGTCACGACACGCCGGGCAAGCTGATGGCCATAATGGCCGCCGGGCTGCTCGACAAGAATACTGGGAAATCACTGACGGATGCCTGGCGCTTGTGGCAGGGAATACAACAGCTTCTAGCGCTTACGATTGAAGGCGAATTGACCATCGAACGGGTTGGCGAAATTTCAGACGCGCTGCGCCAGGATTTGGTCAAAACCAGCGCCGTCAAAGATTTCGAAGACCTGGAAGCAACGATGCATACCACCGCCGATACGGTTTACAATGCGTTCAAGGAATTGATCGAAATCCCGGCTAGCAAAAAAAGGAAGGACGAATGACGGTAAAAATCGGCGACAAGGCCCCGGCTTTTGACCTGCCGACCGACGGCGGCGGGCAATTGAAGCTTTCGGCACTCAAGGGAAAGAAGGTGGTGTTATATTTCTACCCCAAGGATTCGACCCCCGGCTGCACCACCGAGGCCAAGGACTTTGGCGACCGCACCAAGGATTTCGACAAGGCCGCAACCGTCATCGTTGGTGCGTCAAAAGACAGCGTCAAACGCCATGATAATTTTAAGGCCAAAAACGATCTGCCCTTCCAGTTACTGTCCGACGAGGACGGCATGCTGTGCGATGCTTACAAAGTGTGGGTGAAGAAAAAACTCTACGGGCGCGAATATATGGGCATTGAAAGGGCGACTTTCCTGATCGACGCCAAGGGCGTGGTTCGGGAAATCTGGCGTCCGGTCAAAGTCAAGGGCCACGCCGACGCGGTGCTGGAAGCCGCCCAGGCGCTTTAAATTCCGCTTTACCCCCGTAAGCTGACATCGGCGACGGCTCCCTACCCCTTATCCTCAACCCTGGCCGCCAGGGCAGCGGCCATGAAGTCATCCAGGTCTCCGTCGAGCACGCCTTGCACGTTAGACGTTTCAACGTTTGTGCGGGTATCTTTGACCATCTGGTAGGGTTGCATGACGTAAGACCGAATTTGGTGGCCCCAGCCGATGTCTGTTTTGGCGTCGTTTGCGGCTTGCGCTTCATCTTCGCGGATTTGCAGTTCGCGCTCGTACAGGCGGGCTTTCATCATCTTCATGGCACTGGCCCGGTTTTTATGTTGCGAGCGATCGTTTTGGCACTGCACGACGATGCCCGTTGGCTCGTGCGTGATGCGGATAGCGCTGTCGGTTTTGTTAATGTGCTGGCCGCCGGCGCCGGACGCCCGATAAGTATCGACGCGCAAATCCTTTTCCTTGATCTCGATTTCTATGGCGTCATCGATCACCGGATAAACCCAGGCCGAGGCAAAGCTGGTGTGGCGGCGGGCGGACGAATCATATGGAGAAATACGGACTAGCCGGTGTACACCGGATTCCGTTTTCATCCAGCCATAGGCGTTGTGGCCAATGATACGGATCGTCGCCGATTTGATCCCAGCTTCCTCGCCAGCGCTTTCTTCCAACCATTCGGTCTTGTGGCCGTGCGCATCGGCCCAGCGGGTATACATACGCAGCAGCATTTCCGCCCAGTCCTGAGCCTCGGTGCCGCCGGCCCCGGCATGAATTTCCATATAACAGTCACTGGCGTCAGCTTCACCGGACAACAGCGTCTGCAACTCTGCCTTGGCGGCGCGGTCATGCAGGGCTTTAAGCGCCGCATCGGCTTCGGCGACGACATAGGCGTCGTCTTCGGCTTCCGCCAGCTCAAGTAACTCAAGATTATCGGCAAGACTGCTGGCAAGTTCGTCGATTTCCTTCAGGCCGGCTTCCAACCCAGTCCGCTCGCGCATGACGGCTTGAGCTTTATCAGAATCGTTCCAGAATTCGGGGTTTTCGGTTTCGGCGTTCAGTTCCGAAAGACGGAGTTGGGCGCGGTCATAGTCAAAGATGCCTCCTCAGCAGTTCGATCGACTGCTTGACGTCGGAAGCCAGGGTCTCGATTTCAGCGCGCATGGGTTTGGCCTTCGAATTTGATCCGTTGAGGATTTTGTAACCGGGTTCAGGGCTTATAACAATCAGTAAAGCCCGCCGGTGCCGGCTGCCGGTTTGTCGCCGTTGCCGCCGGCGGTCCAGCTTTGCCCTTCCAGGGTTTCCGATCGCCCCGTCGGCACGGTTCCAGGTTTAAACCCTTCCAAGATCACCTTCTTGTCGCCGGGACGGGCCAATTGCCCGGTGGCGGCATTGATACGAACGAGACGAATGTCGGGCGGAATTCGGAAAGGAATGGCGGTTTTTTTCTCCAGCGCCGCGGCCATGAAATCGCGGAAAATTGGCGCCGAGACGCTGGACCCGGTTTCGCGGCGGCCCAACGGCTTGGGCGTATCGAAGGCGGCAAACACACCGACCGCCAAATCCGGAGAAAAGCCGATGAACCACGTGTCCTTTTCACCGTTGGTGGTGCCGGTCTTGCCGGCCAGCGGCTTGCCGACGGCCCTGATGCGCCGCCCGGTACCACGCTCGATGACGCCCTTGAGCATGGCGACGACCTGATACGCACTGCCGGGTTCGGTAACGGCCTTGCGCTGGTCCGGCAACAGGGGGACGCCTTGGCGGGTCCAGAAATTGGCCCGGCACTGGGCGCAGTGACGTTCATCGTGGCGGAAAATGGTCTTGCCATGGCGGTCCTGGATTCGGTCGATCAAGGTCGGAGTAATTTTTTTGCCGCCATTGACCAGCATGGCATAGCCGGTGGTTATCCGCTCAAGTGTCGTCTCGCCGGAACCCAGCGCCATCGCCAACCGGCTCTGCATATCATCGACGAGGCCGAAGCGCTTGGCGTATTCGACCACTCGGTCCATGCCGATGGTCTGGGCCAGACGCACGGTCATCAGGTTGCGGGACTTTTCAATGCCGAGGCGCATCGTCGATGGCCCGTAGAATTTCCTGGCGTAGTTGGCAGGCCGCCATTTCGGCAGTCCCGGTCCTTGATCGATGACAAACGGTGCATCCAGAATCAACGTTGACGGTGTGTAGCCCATATCCAGGGCCGCCAAATAGACAAACGGCTTGAACGCGGAACCCGGTTGACGCATCGCCTGGGTGGCGCGGTTAAACTGGCTTTGGGCGAATGAATAGCCCCCGGCCATGGCCAGGATACGGCCCGTGTGCGGATCGAGCGCAATCAGCCCGCCGTTGATTTCGGGGATTTGCCGAAGCCCGTAGGTGCCCGCCGGATAGGGTTTTTTCTTTGCATTAGCGCTGACGGGATCAACGGCGATGATATCGCCGGTGTTCAGCACATCATTCGGGTGTTTTACTTTCGGTCCGCGCTTTTGGCCCTTCTTCCAGGGTCTGGCCCAGTTCATTTCGCTGATCGGCACGCGGCCCATAGCGCCGTCAATGAAACCGATGGCGGCGGCATCCGCCTCAAGGCCCAGGACAACCGCCAGCCGGTGCTCACCAAGACCTTTAAAGGGGCCGGCCTTTTCAAGTCCGCGTCGCCAGTCAGCGGCAACATCGAGCCGCGTCCCGGCCGCCATCCTGGATAACGGCCCGCGCCATCCGTGGCGGCGGTCATAGGTTTCCAAGCCCTGTCTCAGCACCTTGTCGGCGATTGCCTGCAATCTGGGATCGATGGTCGTGCGTACAAACAAACCGCCCTTGTATAAGGCTTCTTCGCCATAGCGGGTGACCAGTTCGCGGCGGACTTCTTCGGCGAAGTAATCAGCTGAGACGTATTCCGTGGCCGAACGTTTGCGCACGACAAGTGGCGCCTCTTTCGCCCGAGGCGCCTGATAGTCGGAAATCGCGCCATCCGCCTGCATACGGCCAATGACCCAATCCCGCCTGGCCTTGGCCGCCGCCGGTTTTTTGATCGGGTGGTAGTTGTTGGGAGCTTTAGGCAGAGCCGCCAGAAAGGCCGCCTCGGCGATGGAAAGATCATCCAACGGTTTGTCGAAATAATTCAACGCCGCCGCCGCGATGCCGTAGGAACCGAAGCCGAGATAAATTTCGTTCAAGTACAATTCCAAAATCCGGTCCTTGCTCAGGGCGCGCTCGATACGGAAGGCCAGAATTGCCTCCTGGATTTTCCGTTTCCAGGAGACCTCGTTGCTGAGCAGGAAGTTTTTCGCCACCTGCTGGGTAATGGTCGAGGCCCCGACCGGCCGCTTCGACGTACCGAGGTTCTTGATATTGGTCAACGCCGCACGGATGACGGACAGGATATCGATCCCCGGATGGGCATAGAAATTCTTATCCTCGGCCGACAAGAACCCCTGGACCACACGCTTGGGCATCGCCTTAATGGGGACAAAGACCCGCTTTTCCACCGCATATTCGGCTAACAAGCGGCCATCACCGGCGTAAACCCGGGTCATAACCGGGGGTTCGTAGTCCGCCAGTTGACGGTATTCGGGCAAATCACGCCCGAAATTGTGGAATATGACCAACACCCCTGCGGCGCCAGCGACGGCGATGAGGATCAGTATCCCTAAGATCGTCAGCAGGAATCTCAACATCTAACGAAGAAGCCTTTCGCGAAACGTCTGGTTGAAACCGGCACGCGCAGTCATTACGCGGCACTATAAAGCAAAGAAATATGGCAAGGGTATGGCCCAGAATACAACAAGGGTGTAGCCAAAACCTATTTGCGGTTGGCCTCCTCAATGCGGGCGAAATAGCCTTTCGCCGCCTTGACCACGGCGGACGCCAGCCGAGCCCGGTACTTGCTAGACCGAAGCGCCTTTTCGTCGGACGGGTTGGACAGAAATCCCAATTCCAGCAGCACGGACGGGACGTCCGGCGCTTTCAGTACGGCAAATCCGGCAAACCGGTGGGTGTTGCGAAGCACCTGGGTCTTGCGCTTCAACTGGGTGATTAGGTTTTTAGCAAAACGCGCCGATTGGTTCATCGATTCGCGCTGCGCCAAGTCGATCAAAATATTGGTCACTTCCAGAGATTCGTGGGTCAAGTCGACACCGGCGATCAAGTCGGCCTTGTTCTCCTTTTCCGCCAGTTCATGGGCTTCCTTGTCCGACGCCTTCTCAGAAAGGGTATAAACGGCCGGGCCTTTGATTTTGGAATTCTTGACGGTGTCTGCATGAATGGAAATAAACAGTTCCGCCTTGGCATCGCGGGATTTCTGCACCCGGTCCCTGAGGCGGATAAATATATCTCTGTCCCGGGTCAGCACGGCCTTGAAACGACCGGTGGCCTCGAGTTGTTTTTTGAGTTCGCGGGCCATAGCGAGTGTCACGTGTTTCTCATAAATACCAGAAATGCTGATGGTGCCGGGATCGACGCCACCATGCCCTGCATCAATGACGATTACATGCTTTTTACCGGGACGGCGGGGCGAAGGCTTTCTCGGTGGTAATTTGAATGGCGAGGCCGGGAGCTGGCGGACCGGTTGCAACTTTGCAGACGCGGGCAGCGTTTTTGTGGTGCTGGCGACAACTGTAACTAGCGCCGGGGCCGGGGGGGGCGCCAAGCCAGAATTGGCAGCGCTACGCGCTGGGCGTGACTTATTCGGGGTCGGCCGGGAAGAGGCAACCCGGGGTGACGGCTTGCCGATGCCCTGCAAAAATGCCGTCCGGCTTACCGGTACCAGTTCGAGCACCAGCCGATAGGGCTGCTTGCCATCGGCTTCCAGGATATAGGCCAAGGAAATCGCCGCCGGCTTTTGTATGTCAAGAACGACACGGGAATTGCCGGGCTGAAAAAGGCCATAGCGCATTTGCCGAAAAACACCGCTGGCGGCAGGCAGCGGTTGCGTCGGCAATTGCCAGCTAACTTCCGGTAAATCAATGACAATCCGGTCGGGTTTGGAAAGGCTAAAGGTGGCGAAGGTAATCTTGCGGGTCAAATCGAAAACGATTCGCGTCGCCCCGCCCTGAGCGCCGACGCGAATATCTGTGACGGCCGAAACCGACGCTTGGGCCGGCTGCGAAAGGCCAAAAACCCAACCGCCCAACAAGACGCACAAAAGGATCACAAGCCCCCCGCGAATTTTCCGACTAATACCCCACATATGGTGGCACACCAATAATGTAATCCCAGATATATTGATCTATTACAGGCACCAAAGAACTGCAACTGAATTCAATGGCCCCAATTTCCACCAAAAACCCATACCGACCAAGCAATGCAAACAAGATGATTGTGGAACCTAAATCCTAGCGTTATGTTAACATCACGGTGTTGAGCGGTCCGCTATCCTCGATTTTACCATACTTCATGGGATAGTTTGCCGATTTGTGGCTCAATACCTGCAATACCCAGACTCTCAATTGGCTGTTTCCAAATGCTGGATAGTCGGTTATTCCGAGTCTGTGCAGACAATTGTTGAGGGATTGCCCTCGTTTAATATGGTCTTTTTTCATGCCGGATAGAGCAGCGCGAACCGAAAGTTTTCTTACCCTCCCGCCATTCATGGCGGCGGATTCGTTCGCCAGCGCCACCGGCGTTTCTCGAACACGCACCCTTTTGCCAAACGGTCTTCCTTTCCGGAACCCCGCATCAAGGCAGAACGGGCTTTGGAGTTTCAAATTTTATGCCTACCAAAAGAATGCTTATCGACGCTTCGCACCCCGAGGAGACTCGGGTTGCAATCGTCAGCGGACACCACCTGGAAGATTTCGACGTTGAAGTTGAGGCCAGGAGACAACTCAGAGGCAACATCTATCTGGCAAAAGTAACCAGGGTTGAGCCGTCCCTGCAGGCTGCTTTTGTCGATTACGGTGGAAACCGCCACGGATTTCTTGCATTCAGCGAAATCCATCCCGATTATTACCAAATCCCCGTCGCTGACCGGGAAGCCTTGCTGGCCGAAGAAGTAGCCGAAGGAACCAAGGCCGAAGCCCTGGAAGGGGCCGAATTATCCGATGAGGCCAATGCCGAGAACGATGACGGCCCCGGTGTTGAGACCCTGGGCGGAGACGATTCCGAAGAGGTCGAAGCAAGGCGTCCTGCATCTCTGCGGCGCAAATATAAAATACAGGAAGTCATCAAACGCCGGCAAATTTTGTTGATCCAGGTGGTCAAGGAAGAACGAGGCACCAAAGGGGCCGCCTTGACGACGTACCTGTCGCTTGCCGGGCGCTATTGTGTGCTGATGCCGAATACAGCCAGGGGTGGCGGTATTTCCCGCAAAATTGCCAGCAGCGCCGACCGCAAACAATTAAAAAACATCCTCAACGGACTAAGCATTCCTGCAGGCGTGGCAGTGATCGTCAGGACCGCCGGACAAAAACGCTCCAAAACCGAAATCAAACGCGACTATGAATACCTGATGCGTGTTTGGTCCACGGTCCGCAGCACCACTTTGGAATCGATGGCCCCGTGCCTTGTCCACGAAGAAGGAAACCTGATCAAAAGGTCGCTGCGCGACCTCTACGACAAGGATATAGACGAAATCATTATTGACGGCGATGAAGGATACCGCACAGCCAAGGATTTCATGAAAGTCCTGATACCCAGTCACACCAAACGGGTGCAACCATATAAGGAAGTCGGCAAACAACTGTTCCAGTACTATGATGTGGAAAGTCAGCTCGACGGCATGCACTCTCCGAACGTTCAGTTAAAATCGGGCGGCTATGTTGTCATTAACCCGACAGAGGCGCTGGTGTCCATCGACGTCAATTCAGGCCGGGCAACGCGCGGCCGCAACATTGAAGAAACGGCGTTCAAAACCAATATCGAGGCGGCCGATGAAATCGCCCGGCAATTAAAGCTCCGCGATCTTGCCGGTCTGATTGTCATCGATTACATCGACATGGAAGTGAAGCGCAATCAGGTCAAGGTGGAACACCGGCTCAAGGACGCCATGCGCAATGACAGGGCGCGCATCCAAATCGGTCGCATAAGCCCCTTCGGTCTTTTGGAACTTTCACGCCAGCGCCTTCGCCCCAGCCTCATCGAGACCAGTTCCGACCCCTGCCCCCATTGCGAGGGAACGGGAATAAGGCGATCCACGGATTCCGCAGCCCTGCACCTGCTCCGCGCCATCGAAGACGAGGGCATGCAAAAACGCTCGAAGGCGATTACCGTCTTTGTGCCGACGGCCGTGGCCATCTACATCCTAAACAACCAGCGCGCCGCCATTGCCGAGATTGAAAATAAATATCAGCTGGCGATATCGCTGGAGACCGACGACTCCCTGATCCCGCCCGACTACAGGATGGAACTGGACAAAACCGGTCAACAGTCCAAAGACGCCAAAACGGGTAAGGATTCCGACAGTGCCGGGCGTGGCGATGGGAACAAGCGCCGCAGGCGGCGACGTTCACGGCCGCATCAGGGGGAAGAAAGCGGCGATGTCACCGCAGACGCTATTGAACCATCTAAAAGCAAGATAGCCGGAGATGCCGGGGAAGGAAAATCCTCGTCTACTTCCTCTACCACTACCACCACCGGTGGCGACGGTGGTGACGACGACGGCGCAAACGATAAACCCAAACGCAGGCGGCGCGGCCGTCGGGGTGGACGCAGGCGTGGCCGCAAGCCAATAGATCAACAGGCGGGCGATAAAGTTGCCACGACCGGACCCGTTGAAAGCCCGACGAGTGGCGCCGGAGCTGATAACGTTATTCTTTTGGGCGGCCCCGATCAGCCCGCCCCGGAAACGGTCCAGGGAACAGATAATGTAGCTCAGGACATGGGTCAGACGGAGAAAAAGAATAAAACGTCCCGCCGCCGTGCGCCCAAAGCCAAAAAAACCGAAACCGTACCGGCATCTGCCGAGGCGGCGCCGGTCAAAGATGCCGTCAAACCGGTGAAAAAAAACCGCTCGCGAAAGCCTAAGGTAACGAAACCCGCAAGTGCATCAGACGCACCAAAATCTCAGGATTCCAAAACAACCAAAATCAAGGATGACGCCAAATCGGCGACCAAGAAACCAGCCAGAAAACCACGCCAGGCGGCAAAATCAAAAGAACCGGTAGCAGTCATAGCAGCTTCGTCGGAGGGCGATCTTGCAAAACCCGAGGCGATCATAACCAGCGATGCAGCCGTTACCCCCGGGGGCGACAAGGCGGACAAACCCGGCAAAAAGGGCTGGTGGAGGCGGGGCTAATTCATCAGGCCCTAATTTCGCCGCCATTTTTGAAGCCGCTCGGCAGCTTCGATCATATCTGACAACGCACCGGCAAAGGAAAATCGCATAAAGCGATTTCCTCGGCCGGGGTCGAAATCCAACCCCGGCGTTGCCGCCACCCCGGTTTCCACCAGCATGCGCCGGCAAAATTCCTGGCTGTCGTTGGTCATGTGTGAAATGTCGGCGTAGATGTAAAATGCGCCATCAGCCGGGGCCAGGGTATGGAACCCGGCTTCGGGCAAGTTTTTCAGCAACAATTTTCGGTTTTCTGCATAGCGAGCTACGTTGGCGTCCAGTTCGTCTCTGCAATCAAAGGCTTTGATGGCAGCGTGCTGGGAAAGGGTCGGCGGCGAAATAAACAGGTTTTGGGCCAGACACTCTACGGAACGCAGCAAGTCCTCCGGCACCACCATCCACCCGAGACGCCAGCCGGTCATGGAAAAATATTTCGAAAAACTGTTTACGATAATCGCATCATGGCCAAACCGAAGCACCGTTTCGGCTGGTTCCCCGTAAGTGATGCCGTGATAGATTTCATCCGAGATCAGGCGTATGCCTTTATCGCGACAGTACGTCACCAGGGCTTCCAGCTCACCGGCATGGATCATGGTTCCCGTCGGATTGGACGGACTGGCGATAATCAGGCCGTCAATTGCTCCCGAAGCCGCCTCACGTTCCAGTAGTTCCGGCGTCGGCTGGAAATTGCTGTCCGGGCCGACTTGAAGATCGACAACCTCAACCCCTAAAGCCTTTAGGATATTGCGGTAAGCAGGGTAGCCCGGACTGGCCAGGACGACCCTGTCGCCGGCATCGAAGGCAGCCAGAAACGCCAACACAAAACCGCCGGAAGACCCGGTGGTAACAACAACCTGTTCGGGGCTGACCCGGGCGCCGTAGATTTTCTGGTAATGGCGGGAAATGCGCTCTGTCAGGGCGGGGGTTCCCAAGGCCGTGGTATATCCGAGCTTGTCTTCCTTCAAGGCCGTCCCGGCAGCTTCCAGCACCGCCTTTGGCGCGCTGCTGCCGGGTTGGCCGACCTCCAGGTGCAGCACTCCTTCGCCCTTGGCTTCAAGGACATCGGCTTCGCGCATTACGTCCATGGTGATGAAGGGCGGAATGGCGCCTCTTTGCGAGGCCTTAAGGACCATGATGCCTCCCTATCCCCGCCTTATTCCGCGCTATAAAAGAGACCAAAACCACGTGGGTCATTGCGAACGGAACAGCTCAGATTTTTTTTGTGCGGGATTCCGGCCGGACAAAAGACCGCATTGACAAGGCCCAGGGACGCCGCCGGGCTCAGGAGGTGACCTCGGCGGGTCAAATCCTGAACCAGGGTTTTGTCCAGGCCCCGCTCGTAATAGGTCGTGTCGGGAAAACCACTATTGAATACGCGCCTGGTCGACAGCGCGGTGACAAGATCTTCTTCGTCCCGGCCCATAATGGTGTTAGCGCCGAGCCCGGCGAGCGATACCGCCGGCGCAATCCCGCCCGACGCGCCAGCGCCGAAATAAAAGGTATTTTGAATTTCATTCACTAACATCATGACCGCCGGGCCGCCGGGGTCCGTTCCCGGGGCAGGCGCCGACTTGGCCAGGACTATGCCCATGCCCCCGGCCACCCGGGCGGCGCCGAACAAACCGTTCATGGTCAAGCTACAGATCACCGCCGAGCCTTCCCGATCGACGATGATGAAACTGGTCCCCGGAACCGGCTTTGGGGGGGGGGGCGGCAAAATGCCAGCCGGTGCCGACAAAGCCGTGTGCCGGTCTTCCTGAAAACCAACATAGAGCTCATCAATGGCGTCTTTGGAAATTAGTTTTTCCGGGTCTTTGCCGTGGCTCCCCTGCCCCAGATTGCGCCAATAGGCGCCATAGGCGCGGGCGCTGATCTCGGACAGAAGATGCAGCCTCTCGGCGGGCTCGGCATCATCCCAATCGCCGTGCTCGATCAACATTCCCAGCATTTGCGCAAGAACGACACCGGATCCACCGGGAACATTCGGAAAATGAAAGGTCGTCGTTTTGACATAGGGAACCCTGAGCGTCGGCCGCCAGTGCGGCGTGTAATCCCTGAGGTCTTTACGGCTCAGGGACCCGCCGACTTCTTTAACTGCGGCCACCAGTTGGCGGCTCAACAGGCCGGTATAAAAATCCCCGACGCCCTGGGAACGGATCCTGCTCAGCACAGATGACAGCGCCAGTTGCTTGATAAAATCTCCTTCCCTGATCAGGCGGTTCTTTTCTTTTGAAATCAGAAAACGCAAAAAACCCGGATCGGCAAGCATGCTTTGAGTAATTTGTTTCACGTCCGCGGCATAGGCGCGCGAAATCTGGTTGCCGAACCGGGTCAGTTTTTCCGCCGGTGACACCAGTTGCCGCCACTTCAACCGACCGTATCTTGAATGCAGCTCCGCCAGTCCCCGCAACAGACCCGGCACCGCCGTTACCTGCTGGCTTCCCGGCGGGATAACGCCCGGCGTGCCGGGCAGGAAATCAAGTGTCTCCCTTCTTTCTTTGACGGCGTCATTAATAACGCAGACCCCGCCGCCGCCAAGCCCTGCCGAGGAGGGCAGCGTCAGAGAAAGGGCTAGAGACACCGCAACCGCCCCGTCCGCCGCCGTGCCGCCGGCGGAGAGAATTTCACGCCCGATAACCGCCGCCATGGGTTCATCCGTTGCCACCCCGCCAAAAAAGCCCTGCACAAAACCGATCGTGCCACGCTGGCCTTCATCTTCCTCTGGCTTGAAGGGATTAAGGGAATCCAGCGGATTGGAAGAGCACCCTGTCAACATCAACCCCAGCAACAAAAACAAAGCCGTCGCCGGGGCTGTCGATTGACGGCTGCCAAGGACAAGACTACGTTTCTCCTGAACGTTCGAAACCGCCGGATAAGGGCGTATTCCCTTGGGGGTGTAGGTCTTGTTGAAACGCATACTCAAATTCGCCGGACTTGTTTTTCTCGCCGTTGCCATTGTCTCCTACGCCGCATCTGCGCGCGCCCAGGGTATTTCCTTGATCCGAGATGCGGAAATAGAAAATACCATCCGCATATTTGCCGCCCCCATTTTCCACGCTGCCAAACTTAACGCATCGTCGATCAAAATTCATCTCGTCAATGATAACGCCCTCAACGCTTTTGTCACTGGCGGACAAAAGGTTTTTGTCAACACCGGCCTGATCACGGCGGCAAAAAGCCCCGGACAAATCATTGGCGTCATCGCCCATGAAACCGGCCACATCACCGGCGGACACTTGGCCAGGTTCCGCAATAAGATTGAAAAATCTTCGACCGCCATGATCGTCGCGACGATACTGGGCGCCGTCGCCGTCGGTAGCGGTCGAGGCGACATCGGCGCCGCCATTATGGCCGCCGGCCAAAACATCGCTATGCGCGACTTTTTGAAATACACCCGCACCCAGGAAGCCGCTGCCGATCAGGCGGGGATGAAATACCTGGATCAAGCCGGAATTTCATCCCAGGGCTTCCTCGACTTTATGAAGTTGCTAGGTGAACAGGAGCTGCTGGTGCCGGGGCAGCAGGACCCCTACGTCCGCACCCACCCCTTGAACCGGAACCGGGTTTCCACCATCAGCAACCATGTCGCCCATTCGCCCCATACCGGAAAGCGCTTGCCGGCAGAATATAACGCCTTGTTCAAACGCGCCCGGGCCAAGCTCATCGGCTTTTACAATTCGCTGGGGATGACGCGGCGTTTCTACAAAAAATCCGACACCAGCCTGGAATCCCGTTATGCCCGGGCCATTGCCCAATACCGCAAACCCAACCTGGCCAAGGCCACGGAACTGATCGACGACCTGCTGGCCGAGCACCCCAATGACCCCTATTTCTGGGAATTGAAGGGGCAGATGAATTTCGAAAACGGTAATGCGGAGAAAGCCCTGCCGGCGTATCAGAAAGCCGCCGATTTGTTGCCGGTCACTGGCCTGATACGTCGCGATTTGGCCCGCGTGCAACTGGCCATGAACGACCCGGCTCTGCTCGACGCTGCCATTTTAAACCTGCGCCACGCCATTTCACTCGAAGGGGACTCTTCTTTTAACTGGCGACAACTGGCCATCGCCTATGGTCGCAAGGGAGACAAGGGCCACAGCTCACTGGCCATGGCCGAAGCCGCCTTGCTTAATCACAAGGCATCGGAAGCCC
>JAZFSL010000066.1:0-5235 GCA_036446135.1 Rhodospirillales bacterium
TTCGCCCTTTACGGGCTGCCCGAGACCCTGGCGCTGATCAACCGCGCCTTGGCCGGTGAAGACTTAGCCCAACACGCCGATACGGCGTCTTGACCTCATATCTGCTTGTAGCTGAGAGCAGACATTAACCTGATGTCTCCTTTTAGCCAAAAGCGGACATTAGAAGCATTCGCCCTTGTTATTGGATCACCTCGTCTGCGCGCAAAAGGATTGAGCGCGGCAACGCGATGCCTAGCGCTTTTGCCGTTCTCAAGTTCACCGTCAAACCAAACTTGGTGGGCTGTTCCACCGGCAAATCGGCAGGCTTGGCACCCTTTAGGATTTTATGGACGAAGGTGGCAGCGCGGTGATACATCGTATCGCGATCGGCGCCATAGCTCATCAAGCACCCTGAGCGCGCCATAGACGGTCTCCAACACATGGTTGGAATCTTCAACTTGGCGGCTTGCTTGATGAGTTCCTTGCGATAACCGCTCGTCAGCCGGCTCACCACCAGGATAAGCGCATCGGCACGCGCCGTCTTCATGGCGGCGAACGCGCCATCGATTTCGCTGCTGATTGATCGTCGCCGTCCGGCGCGAGACCAAGCGTGACCGGACCCGGTGCAAGGCTTGCAAGTCGAGTTGGTCTTGTGTCTTTTCCCTCACAAACTTCAGATTGGGCCGAAGGGCTGCTTCGGCTATCGCCTCGGCGTCGTTGTAATCATTCTTCTGGCCCTTGACGAAGGGCTTCACGTAGATCGCCGGAATGATCCTGGGCTCGTGCCCCAGTTTGCGCAGCGTCCGGCTGACGAAGTGCGCACTCAGGCATGCTTCCATGCCGACAATACAGGGCGGCAGCTTCTCAAATTCGCTGATCAAGGCCAGGCGTTTGATCTTCCGGCGCAGCACAATCCTGCCGGCTAGATCAAACCCGACAAGGTGAAAAACTTCCTTGCCGATATCGATGCCGACGGAGGCAAAGGTGACGGTTTTCTGTTTCGATGTGGTTGCCATGGGGTGCTCCTATCGTTAGTGGGTTAAAGTCTTCTCAGACTAACCCGCTGGGGGGAGCAGCCGGTCCATCCCATTAGCAGACTCACGCATTAATTCCAATTTATTCGTGCCGCTTGTCGGCGAGCTTCATTGACATCAAAAATCCAGAAGACGTCGCCGCACCTTTGCCGGATGTTTTGAAATATATCTGGCGAGAGGGAGAGTTCCCGAACGGTCCTTTTAAGACCGGGGAAAAAATTTTAATGTTACCGGCCAATCCCAAGTCGACTTTATTGACCCGCACTAAACAAATTGCTAAGAAATCTAAGTAATTTGCGTTCGGTGTTATGCGCCGGATAGAGAAAGTTTGCAATCGGGTTTACTAAATAATCAGTTCCATAACCTCGAATGTTAGTTACACTGCGGTCAATTCTAATACGAACATTCCAAGGGAGGAAACTTATGAAAAAAGCAGTTGCGGCAATTCTTGCCTTCGGCGTTCTCGCGGCATTCCCCGCCGAGGCGCAGAAATACAATATCACCTTGACCGGCGCCAGCCCGGGCGGCCTGTGGTCGCGCATCGGCAACGGCATCGATGCGGCCATCGCCAAGGCCTATCCGGGGTCGACGGTGACTTATCAAACGTCGAGCGGCGGCCTGGCCAACGCGAAATTAGTATCGGAGGGAAAAGTACCCATGGGCCTGATCACCGACGGTGAATTGAACGCGGCGGTCAACGGCCAGAAACCGTTTAAAAGCGCGATCAAGAATACTCGCATTCTGTTCCGCGTCTATGCCCCCGCATCCCGCTTTCAGATGAGCTTCCTCGCCATGTCAAAAAGCTTTGCCGACAAACATGGGGTTAAGACCTTTGCCGATATCGTAAAAAAGAAAGCACCCATGCGCATCGCCATCAACCGGCGCGGAAATATGGACGCCGATGTCGGCGAAGCGGCGATGACCATGATGGGCGCCTCCAAGGCGAACATTAAAGCCTGGGGTGGCCAGGTGATCCACGCGGCGTCAAAGGAAATTGTGTCGCTGATGCTGGATCGCCGCCTCGACGTGGCCAATTTCGGTATCGCCTTTAATCATCCGCGAGTCCGCGAAATCGCCAAAGGGATTTCACCGATTTTGATGACCTATTCACCGGAAGCCGCGGCGAGCATCGCCAAAAAATTCGGCGGCCAGGTCTGCAAGGTCAAACCCGGTGAATACAAATGGGCATCGAATGGCGCCACCAGCGTCTGCATGGGCGCGGTGGTGATCGCCAACGCCAGCATGGACGCCAAGCTCGCCTATAATATCACCAAGGCGATGATCGAGCAGATTGAAACCTTCAAAAACAAGTCTCACCGCTTGATCAAGAAAACCGCGACGACGAAGGTGGTCTCTCAAAAAGGCCAGGCGCCGTACCATCCGGGTTCCATCAAATACCTGAAAGAAAAAGGATTGATGTAGACCTTCAATCTGTTATTTAAAACGGGAACGGCGTGCGGAAGTGATCTGCACGCCGTTCCCCGTTTGGTAATTCCAGATGAAATTATCCGCTATATTTTCGCTTAGCACGTGGTTCTCGGTCGGCGCCAGACGACGACCGCGGGGCATCTACGATATTATCTTCACGCCCTTTGCCGTCGTGATCGGCGTTTATGTCATCTCGGCGGCCACGGTTGTTGTCATTTCACCGTGGACTCTGACGGTTTTGTTTTTTTCCGGTATCGGCGCGTTGACGTTTCTTACCACCGGTTCTTTTGAACATTCGAACGTGGATAAACCATCGGTGATGGATTTTATCCTCGGGCTCCTTTGTTTGGCATGCGGTCTGTATTTTTCATTTGAATCGCAGACCATTGTCGAGCGTATTATCCTGTTCGACGATTTGACATTCTGGAATGTGGTTTTCGGGACCATCGTTTTCATCCTCACCCTGGAAATTACGCGCCGATCAACGGGCCTTGGCCTGACCACATTGGTGCTGTTTTTCGTCGCCTATAATTTTTTCGGCCATCATCTCACCGGCGTCTTGGGGCACGGCGAGATCACCTATCTTCATTTTATAGAAATCACGGTCTTCACCACAGATGGCATATTCGGTTTGCCGCTGCGCGTTGCCGCCACTTACGCGTTCATGTTCGTCATGTTCGGCACCATTTTGCATGCCTGCGGCGGCGGTGAATTTTTCTTTAATTTTGCCGCCGCCATCAGCGGCCGTCAGGCCGGCGGGCCGGCCAAGGTGGCGGTCCTGTCTTCCGGGCTTTACGGTATGCTGTCGGGCAGTCCGACGTCGGATGTGGTGACGACCGGTTCGATCACCATTCCGATTATGAAGCGCCTCGGCTACCGCGGCGCGCATGCCGGCGCCATCGAAGTCGCCGCCTCAACCGGGGGCAGTCTGGTGCCGCCGGTTTTGGGCTCCGCCGCCTTTTTGATGGTTGATTTTGCCGGTATCGCGTATCTCGATATCGCCGTCGCCGCCTTGATACCGGCTATTCTGTACTACGTTTCCGTATACGCCCAGGTGCATTTCAGTTCGTTGCGCAACGGGTTCGGCAGGCTGGATGACGATAAAATTCCCAGCTTTGTCGAGACCATGCGGGACGGTTGGCTATTTGTCATTCCCCTGGGCGTTCTGACGACGGCATTAATCATGGGGTTCACGCCGACAATGGTCGGCATCTTCGGCACAATTACCGTTTTCGCGGTATCGCTGTTACGGGCTAAATCCCGCATCGGCCCGATAGCCCTAATGAAGGTATTGAGCGAGACCTGTTATCGAATGGCGCCGGTAGCGGGCGCATGCGCCGCTGCGGGATTGATTATCGGCGGCCTCACCATGACCGGTCTGGTAGGCAAGTTTGCCCATGTGATCTACGGCATTACCGATGCTCAAACGTTTTCGACGCTGCTGCTGGCGGCCGCGCTCACGATTATCCTGGGTTTGGGGATGCCGACTCCCGCCGCCTACATCATTGGCGCGGCGTTGATGACGCCGATCCTGACTGAAATCGGCGTGCCGACGTTGTCCGCCCATATGTTCGTTCTCTATTACGCCGTCATGTCGGCGCTGACGCCGCCGGTGGCGGTGGCGGCCTATGCGGCGTCCTCCATTGCCGAGGATAATCCGCTGTTGATCGCGATCTTGGCGGTGAAATTCGCTCTGGCCGCCTTTATTGTACCCTTCGCCTTTGTCTATGGCCCGGAACTTCTGATGGTCGGTCCTTGGCACCTTATTTTGACCTCGCTGGCGACGGCGATTGTCGGGTTGATTTTGATCGGCGCAGCGGTCGAAGCTTATTTCATGGCGCCTCTGGCGATCTGGGAGAGGGCGTTGCTGGCGGTGACCGGCTTTGGTCTGGTGGTGCCGAACGTGCTCGTTTCCGTGGCGGCCTTCTTGGTCGCAGCGATTTACATTGCTGTCAGATATAATCAACGAAAGGCGGAAGGCAGGGCGGGATAGTCATGGATATTGAGGTTATGCCTTTGTCCGCAGCCCTTGGCCAACTGGATTTGGTCGATGAGGCACAAGCTGAGATCAGAACTATGCTCAGAATTAATCCTGGATTTTCTTATAAATACGTTGATCGCGTGTTGCCGACCAACGAAAAGAATATCCGGGAGGTCATCCTCGATGGCCCCCGCAAGGCCAGGGTTCCGGAAGGCTAATGTCTGGTTTTGGCTGAGACTGTTGAAGAACTCGAATTTTCGCGAAGTCTCGTGTCCGAAAAACGTCTGCTGTGTGGGGCTAGAGCGGAAGTGAAAGCGGACATTCCGCTGACGTTTGCCAGCTTGGCCAGAGTTGTTTTATCCGAAGGTTGCTTCGGTCAGCCTCTAATTGAGGACAAATCCAGCAGAATCAAAGGATTGCGGAACCTTGCCAGAAATCACCGCAAAATGTTCCCCTGAGCGTTCCTGATCTACACTCAGACAGACCTAACCGGAGGTAGCAATGCAGCGCAACTTTCGTTCTCTGTTTTTAACCCTGTTGCTATTGATTTTCCTGCCCCCTATGCGCGTCCATGCGTATGCTTGTCGGAAGCGATAATTTCGCAACAATTACCTAAACGTCGATTGCGAAACCGTTATATCTCTATTTTTTTCTCCTACCGCTTATGTCCGCTTTGGGTCAAAAGCGGACATTGAAGCAGGCCTCTGGGCAAACCAATCAAATTCACGTCAGCCATAATAACCATTTGAAAATTGTGGGTTTATGATGAACAATAAGGAAAATTGCTTCGAGTTCTAATTACATTGGAGGGTA
>JAZFSL010000067.1:0-3598 GCA_036446135.1 Rhodospirillales bacterium
CATTTTCCAAGGAGTTGCCCAATGGCCCGCGTAACGGTCGAAGATTGCGTCACTAAGGTTCCAAACCGTTTTGAACTGGTCATGCTGGCCGCCCAGCGCGCCCGCAAGATTTCCGCCGGCGAAGCGCCGGTGGTGGAACGCGACAATGACAAAAACCCCGTCGTCGCCCTTCGCGAAATCGCCGAAGAATCCGTTGACCGTCACGAATTGGAAGAAGGCCTGATCCAGGGCCTGCAGAAGTACGTCGAAATGGACGAGCCCGAAGAAGAAGATCTCGATCTGATCGCCCTGCAACAGGCGCTCACCGAAGATCGTGATGCCGGTCCCGTTTCTGCCAAAAGCGCCAGAAAAGATGTTTACACTGACATCGACGAAAACGCCGTCATGGATGAAGACGGTAATATTGTTGCCAATGCCCCCGAAGAAGGCAAAAAAGAGGCCTAAAACCCGAAAGGTGACCCATGAAGCGGCGTATGGCTAAGACCGGAGATCGACGCCGCTTCGACCATGCTACTGGGATCATGAGGCCATCCTGATGATCCGGCAATTTGAACTCGTTGAAAAAGTAAAATCCTATGATCCCGGCGCCGATGAAAAGGCGCTCAACCGGGCCTATGTGTTCGCCATGAAGGCGCATGGCGCCCAAACCCGGGCCTCGGGCGACCCCTATTTTTCCCATCCCCTAGAAGTCGCCGGCATCCTGACCTTATTCAAAGTCGACTGTGCCTCGATCATTACCGCCCTTTTGCATGACACAATCGAAGACACCGATACGACGCTGAAGGAAGTCAAGAAGCGCTTCGGCAAGGAAGTTGCCCAGCTAGTTGACGGCGTAACCAAGCTATCGCGCATTGAATTCCAGTCCGACCACGCCCAACAGGCAGAAAATTTTCGTAAATTCGTTCTCGCCATGTCGGAAGACATCCGGGTGTTGCTGATCAAACTGGCCGACCGGCTGCACAACATGCGCACGCTGCACTACATTTCCAATCCCAATAAGCGTCGCCGTATCGCCATGGAAACCATGGATATCTACGCTCCCCTGGCCGAACGCATCGGCATGCAGGAAATGAAGCAGGAACTGGAAGATCTGGCCTTCGGAGAACTCAACCCGGATGCCCGAAAATCGATCCTCAAGCGGCTCGACTTCTTGCGTCAAAAAGGCGGCAACCTGATTGAGCGCATTATCGCCGAACTGGAGCGTACGTTTGCCGATCACGGTATCAAGGCGACCATTTACGGTCGCGAAAAGACGCCTTATTCCGTGTGGGATAAAATGCAGCACAAAGACGTGGGCTTTGAGCAGCTTTCCGACATCATGGCTTTCAGGGTTATTGTTGAAACGAGGGAGGATTGCTACCTGGCATTGGGCGTTGCCCATGGAGCGTATCCCGTGGTTCCCTATCGTTTCAAAGATCATATCTCAACGCCCAAACCAAACGGCTACCGCTCTATTCATACGGGCGTCTTCGGTCCTGAACGCCACCGCATTGAGTTGCAGATACGTACCGCCGAGATGCATGAAATTGCCGAACACGGAGTCGCCGCGCACTGGAATTACAAACAGGGAGGGGCTGCAACTGAAGGACCGCAATACCGCTGGCTGCGCGAACTTCTGGATATTCTCGAACACGCCCAGGAACCGGAGGAATTTCTCGAGCACACCAAGCTGGAAATGTTCAAAGATCAGGTCTTCTGCTTCACGCCCAGGGGCGATTTGATTACCCTTCCACGCGGCGCGACGCCGGTGGATTTTGCCTATGCGGTTCATTCCGAGGTCGGCGACAAGTGCGTCGGCACCAAGATCAACGGTCGCATGATGCCGCTAAGAAGCGAGCTTCGAAACGGCGATCAGGTGGAAATCATCACGTCCAAGGCACAGACCCCGTCACCGACCTGGGAACGTTTCGTCATTACCGGCAAGGCGAGGGCCAGAATTCGCCGCTTTGTACGGATTCAGGAACAGGAAGAATACATAAAGCTAGGTCGCGCCATGCTCGATCAGGCATTTCTCGAAGAGGGCTACAATTTGACCAACAAGGCGCTGAAAAACGTGCTCAAGGTTTTCAATCAAGCCCACCAAGACGATCTTTGCGCCGAAGTCGGCGTTGGCAACCTGAACTGCCGGGAAGTCTTCGAGGCCGTCTACCCGGGGCAGCGCAAGAAAAAAACCGATGACAAGGTTGTCCCCCTAAGGGCCAAGGGTCGAAGTGTGCTCAATGATGAGCAAGGCGGGGGCAAGGGGGACGGTATTTCCATCAGGGGCATGATCCCCGGTATGGCGATGCATTTCGCTGAATGCTGTCACCCGTTGCCCGGCGACAGAATTGTCGGCATCGTCACCACCGGCAAAGGTGTCACCATACACACCATAGATTGCGACACCTTAGGGGATTTTGCCGATGCACCGGAACACTGGCTGGATGTTTCATGGGATATCGACAGCAATTCGCCGAATGCGCACGTCGGTCGCATCCACCTGACGGTGCTCAACGTGCCCGGCAGCTTAGGCGACCTGTCAACGGCCATCGCTAAAAGCGACGGTAATATTTCGAATTTGAGGATCACAAGCCGTTCGAAACAGTTTTTCGAAATGCTCATTGATATCGAAGTTCGTGACGTCAAACATTTGACCCACGTTATCGCCGCCCTCCGCGCCGACCCGGCCATCAATTCCGTTGAACGGGCGCGGGGCTAACCTCAAACAATGTTCCTGCGCAATAAACAGTTATCCTTAGGCCACAAGTTCGTTGGTTTTTTCTGGCCTGCCATGGGCTGGCGGCGGTCGGTTAAATACTTGCTACTTCGTCTGGCTCGTCTACCGGGTACGGCCTATTCAATTGCCGGCGGGTTCGCCTGCGGGGCGGCGATATCCTTCACCCCTTTTGTCGGTCTTCATTTTATCATTTCGGCCATCGTAGCGTGGATTATCCGCACCAATATCCTGGCCTCTGCCATCGGCACCGCCGTCGGCAACCCCTGGACATTCCCGTTTATCTGGACCTGGCTTTACCAAACTGGCACCTGGATCACCACCGGTGGTAACCCCGAACAGCTAGCGACGCCTAATTTCGGCGCCATCTTTGGCCACATGATGGAGGCCACCCTGGGCCTCAATGGTCAATACCTGTTGGAAACCGCAGCACCCATTTTCTGGCCCATGCTGGTCAGTTCCATCCCCACGGGGTTCATCGTTTGGTGGATGTTTTATTTGCCGTTAAAATATATTGTTCAACGATATCAGGAACGTCGCCTCAACAACTGGGCGGAAGACCGCAAGGAAACGAAAAAATGACACGCACCCTTCGCCTGGGCATTAACATCGACCATGTCGCTACCATTAGAAATGCCCGTGGTGGCAAACTACCGGACCCGGTCCGCGCCGCCAAGCTGGCCGAGGATGCAGGAGCGGACGGCATTACCGCACATTTGCGCGAAGACCGGCGCCATATTTCCGACGAAGACATCGTTCGCCTGATGGAACAGTTGGCGGTGCCGCTGAATCTTGAAATGGCGGCCACCGACGAGATGTTAGGAATTGCGCTGCGCCACAAGCCCCATGCGGCGTGCATCGTGCCGGAAAAACGCCAAGAAAGGA
>JAZFSL010000068.1:0-2945 GCA_036446135.1 Rhodospirillales bacterium
TTTGATACCGGCGGTGCCGACGGGGTGGTCGGTCCGATGACACGAACAGCAATCAAGAATTTCCAGAAAAAGGCTAATTTGCCGCCGGACGGCTACCCTAACATGGGCTTGCTGGAACGTCTTCGCGGACTTTAAAAACGATAATAACCACCAATTATTGTGAATTGTGTTTATCTAAGATACCAGATATTGATATTGGGAAAGCTGTGAATCAGTCTGTTAGACGGGCGGGGGTGGTGATGATCAAGTTTTGGGCGGCAAAGGGGTGGTTGTCCCTGGTTGTTGTTGCCTTTGTTCTGTCTGGGTGCGCAGAAACCGAGTTTTTGATCCATTCCGCGAAGCGTGTTACCGGCCGTGATATCTCCGATAAACCGGAATATAAAATCGGCAAGCCCTATCAGATTCAGGGAATCTGGTATTACCCGAAAGAAAATTATGAATACAATGAAACCGGCATTGCATCCTGGTACGGGGCGCAGTTTCACGGTCGGCGAACGGCCAATGGCGACACCTATGATATGAACGCCTTGACGGCGGCGCACCGAACTTTGCCGATGCCCAGTTTTGTCCGCGTCACCAATCTGGAAAATGGCCGCAGCCTGATCTTAAAGGTGACCGACCGGGGACCCTTTGCCCGTGGCCGGATCATCGACATTTCGCGGCGCGGATCGCAATTGTTAGGCTTTCAAAATTCCGGTACGGCGCGGGTCAGGGTACAGATCATGGCCGACAAAAGCCGCGCTGTCGCTGCCAGGATAAGATCCGGCATCCAACTCGCCGAAGCAGGTTCGCCGATTACCGTCGATCGCCTGCCCAAGCCCGATGTTTCTACTGAAGCCCTGGCGCCGCCACCTGGGGGGGCAATGCGCAACAACCCTCCTCCGGTAAGGACCCGTGTCGCCAGCAGGTCACCCTGGGAGACAACAAGAATGACAACTGGACAGACAGCAGCAGAGGAAAAGGCCGCCATAGTCACGCAAAGTCCGGTTCGGGGGACGAATATTTTTGTCCAGGCGGGGGCCTTCAGCCGCTATGACAACGCCAACAAAGTGCGCGCCAGACTGGTTTCTCTCGGCTCCGTCAAGATTAGTGCAATCCTTATCAAGGGTATGGATCTTTTCAGGGTTCGGCTCGGGCCTATCGGTTCCGTGGCCGAGGCAGATAAAATGCTCAGGGTCGTGGCCCAGGCAGGCTACCCTAGTGCCCGCATCGTCGTTGATTAATTCTGGCGGCCGCCTTTTCCGGGACACAATATTTTGCTAACACAGTGAACAAGGAAAATTGTAGTGGCTGATTATGACCGGGCAGACTGGATGAATAAAAAAACTGGGAAAAACCGTTCCCGGGCTTTCGGCTTTGTTGTTTTTATGGCCCTGTTCGGGATGCTCCCTTCGGCGGCCTGGGCCATCGAAACCATTGCCAAACAGGCCTATCTGATGGATATGGCGACCGGTGAAGTGCTGTTTGAAAAGGATGCCGAAGCACCGATGCCGCCCGCTTCCATGAGCAAAATGATGACCGCCTATATGCTCTTCGAGCGCCTTAGGGACGGCAGTTTATCCATGGACGATACCTTCCTCGTCAGCGAGGATGCCTGGCGTCGCGGTGGGGCGAAAAGCGGCGGATCAACAATGTTTCTGGAACCGGGAAAGAAGGTCCGGGTGGATGATTTGATCCGGGGTATCATAATCCAGTCCGGCAATGATGCCTGCATTGTCGTCGCCGAAGGACTGGCCAGCAGCGAACTGGCGTTCGCCGAAGAAATGACCGCCCGGGCCAAGGAAATAGGGTTAAAGGCGACGGTCTTCAAAAACGCCACCGGCTGGCCCGACCCCGAGCACCGGACCACCGCCCGGGACCTGGCCGTGCTGGCGAAACGCACGATCGATGATTTCCCGAAGTTTTATCGCTTCTACAGTGAAAAGGAATTCACCTACAATACTATCCGCCAGATCAATCGCAATCCGCTGTTGTACCGGAATATCAATTCCGACGGCCTGAAAACCGGGTATACGGAAAAATCCGGCTACGGTCTGACCGCGTCGGCGACCAAGGGTGACCGGCGGCTGATCCTTGTCGTCAATGGATTGCGGACAAAAAAAGACCGCAGCCGTGAACCCGACCGGCTGTTATCGTGGGGGTTTAGGGAATTCAATAATTACAAGTTGTTCAGCGCAGGTGAAGAAGTCACCAAAGCCGATGTCTGGTTGGGCGAGGAGGCAACAGTGGCGCTGGTGATCGAAAAAGAAATGCTGCTGACCTTGTCCCGCAAGGCGCGGCGCAAGATGAAGGTGTCCGTCAAATTTGAAAATCCGGTCCCGGCGCCGATCGCCAAGGGACAGGAAATCGCCAAACTGGTAATGACGGCGCCTGGTCGGGAACCGGTGAAAGTACCCCTGTTGGCCGCCGCCGAGGTCAAGCGGCTCGGCCTGATGGGGCGGCTTGGACCCGCGCTTAAAGCGATTGTCCTGGGGGAGTCCGGGGGTAAACCCGAGTGAGAAAAGTCCCGGTAGGGAAGTTCATCACCCTCGAAGGCGGCGAGGGCGGGGGAAAGACTACTCAAATCAAATTGCTGGCCGAGGCGCTCAAAGAGGCGGGGATTGACCCGGTCGTTACCCGTGAGCCCGGCGGCGCACCGGCAGCAGAAGTGATCCGCCGCCTGTTGGTGGAAGGCGACGTTGCGCGCTGGCAGCCAATGACGGAAACACTTCTTCATTACGCGGCCCGCTTGGAGCACGTCTACAACGTCATTGAGCCGGCGCTTACCATGGGCCGTTGGGTGATTTCCGACCGCTTCGCGGATTCCACCGTCGCCTATCAAGGCTACGGCCATGATCTTGGTCGGGAAACCATCAACAAAGTCCATGAACTGGTTCTCGGTAGTTTCCAGCCCGATTTGACGATTATCCTCGATATCCCGATGCAAGACGGCCTGGCTAGGGCGG
>JAZFSL010000069.1:0-16380 GCA_036446135.1 Rhodospirillales bacterium
ATTTGCTGCCCGTTGAGACCGTGCTGGACGACATCCCGGCCCTGGCCTTGACGGAAAAGGAAGCCCGAAGGTTGAGCCAGGGTCAGGCTATTCCGGTCCTTCCGGTGGCCAACCGGTCTCCTCTCAAAAATATCAGTCAAGGTGACGTTGTTTGCGCCATGGCCGAGGGGAAGTTGGTGGCTTTGGCTAAAATCAAAGGAGGGGAAATTCGTCCCTTCCGTGTCATGAATTTTTAGAGAAACTGGAGTATACGATGTCGATAACCGCAGAGCGGAAGCAGGAGCTCATCAAAGAGTTCGCTGTAAAAAAAGATGATACCGGTTCCCCTGAAGTGCAGGTGGCGATCCTGACGGAACGCATTAACAACCTAACGGAACATCTGAAAGTCCATAAAAAAGACCACCACTCGCGCCGTGGCCTGCTGATGATGGTGGGGCAGCGGCGGCGACTGCTTGATCATGTCAAAACTAAAGAGGTCAAGCGCTACGAAGATCTGTTGAAAGTCCTGAAACTTCGCCGTTAAGGATGATCAGGCCCTCGGGCGCGATCGTCAAATATGTTGGGGCGTTGCCGGGAAATCCCACTGCGCCGTTTAAATTGTATGTTTGTTGGATGATAGAACTTGATGTCCGTTCGTGATGAGAGAGCTTGATGTCCGTAGGCTAAGAGAGAAAGTGAAAATGTTTAAAGAATCGAAAGTAGAAATTGAATGGGGCGGCCGCACGCTGACCCTTGAGACGGGCAAAATCGCCCGCCAGGCTGACGGCGCCGTGTTGGCGACGTATGGCGACACCAAGGTGCTGTGCAGCGTCGTCGGCGAAGCCAAACCCCGTCCGGGACTGGATTTTTTCCCGTTGGCTGTTCACTACCAAGAAAAGGCATTCGCTGCGGGTAAAATCCCCGGCGGTTTTTTCAAACGCGAGGCGCGCCCGGCGGAAAAAGAAGTCCTGACCTCCCGCCTCATTGACCGGCCGATCCGGCCGTTGTTTGCCAAGGGTTTTCAAAACGAAACCCAGGTTATCCTGACGGTGCTGACGCACGATCTGGAAAATGATCCCGACATCGTTGCCCTGGTCGGCACGTCTGCGGCGTTGACCATTTCCGGCCTGCCCTTCATGGGCCCTATCGGTGGCGCACGGGTCGGCTATATTGATGGCGAATACGTGCTTAACCCGCTTGTTGACGAGATGCCGTCCACCGACCTTAACTTGGTCGTCGCCGGCACCAACGAAGGCGTGTTGATGGTTGAATCCGAAGCATCCCAGCTGAGCGAAGAAGTCATGCTGGGCGCGGTCATGTTTGGTCATCAGCAATATCAGCCGGTGATCGACGGCATTATTGAGCTGGCCGAAACCTGTGCCAAGGAGCCTCGCACGGTTGCCGGCGAACCGGAAGGCAAGGCGGCCCTGGCTGATCGTGTCAAGGCGTCGGCGGAAGGCGATTTCCGCGATGCTTACAAAGAAACCCAGAAAACCGTTCGTGTCGAAAAACTGAGCGCGGCCAAATCCAAGATCACCGAAGAACTGGAAGGCGACGACAGCCTCGACCAGACGCTGGTATCTGACACGCTTGGCGACCTTATAAAGGGTCTGGAAAAAGACATCGTGCGTCAGGACATCTTGAAAACCGGCAACCGCATCGATGGCCGCGACACCAAGACCGTTCGCCCGATCTCTACGGAAGTCGGTATCCTGCCCCGGACGCATGGCTCGTCGCTGTTTACTCGCGGCGAAACCCAGGCCTTGGTGGTAACCACGCTGGGCACCGGTCAGGACGAGCAGATCATTGACGGGCTGGCGGAAGATTACCGCGAAAACTTCATGCTGCATTACAACTTCCCGCCGTATTCGGTGGGCGAAGCCGGGCGTTTTGGCTTCACCGGGCGCCGCGAAGTCGGTCACGGCAAGTTGGCATGGCGGGCAATCCATCCGTTGCTGCCATCGAAAGAAGATTTCCCCTATACCATCCGCGTTGTTTCCGAGATCACGGAATCCAACGGATCTTCCTCCATGGCGTCTGTTTGCGGCGCGTCGATGGCGATGATGGATGCGGGTGTTCCGTTGGCGAAACCGATTGCCGGTATCGCCATGGGCCTGATCAAAGAAGGCGACGATTATGCCGTCCTGTCGGACATTCTGGGTGACGAAGATCACCTGGGTGACATGGATTTCAAGGTCGCCGGTACCGACGAAGGCATCACGGCCCTGCAAATGGACATCAAGATTACGTCCATCACCGAAGAGATCATGAAGGTCGCCCTGGCGCAGGCAAAGGACGGCCGGATGCACATCCTGAGTGAAATGGCCAAGGGGCTGAACACGGCGCGCAGCGATGTCAGCGACAATGCGCCGCGGATCACCATGATCAAGATTAACAAAGACAAGATCCGGGAAGTCATCGGACCGGGTGGCAAGATGATCCGTGAAATCTGTGAAACCACGGGCGCTAAAATCGATCTGGATGATGACGGCACGGTCAAAGTTGCCGCCGTCGACCAGAAGGCAGCGGAAGCCGCCATCGAATGGGTGCGTTCCATCACCGCCGAGCCCGAAGTCGGCAAAATTTATACCGGCAAAGTGGTCAAGACCGTTGATTTTGGCGCGTTCGTCAACTTCATGGGCTCCAAGGACGGCTTGGTCCACATCTCGGAACTGGCGCCTGAGCGGGTCGGCAAAACCACCGACATCATTAACGTCGGCGACGAGGTCAAGGTCAAGCTGATCGGTGTCGACGACCGGGGTAAGGTCAAGCTGTCCCTCAAGGACGTTGATCAGGCATCCGGCGAAGACATTTCCGGTAAAAAATAAAAGCCAGTAGCGTCCATAGATCATGAAAAGGCGGCCTTTCGGGGTCGCCTTTTTTTATCGTTTTATCGTCCTAGTGATTCCCCTAAGGGTGGGATATAAAATAAGGCAGAGATTTGATTGCTAATAAAGCTAGTGGTGGGTTTTGAGCGACCATAAAAACAGCTATTCCTATGAAGATCTGCTGACCTGCGGGCATGGCCAGTTGTTCGGCCCCGGCAATGCGCAGCTTCCACTGCCGCCGATGCTGATGTTTGATCGCATCATCAACATCATCGATAGCGGCGGCAAACACGGCAAGGGCGAGGTCGTTGCCGAATTCGACATCAAGCCGGATCTGTGGTTTTTCGACTGCCATTTCGAAGGCGACCCCGTCATGCCCGGCTGTCTGGGGCTGGATGCTCTTTGGCAATTGGTCGGATTCTACCTGGGTTGGTCCGGTGCGCCGGGTGCGGGACGCGCCCTTGGCGTCGGTTCGGTCAAGTTCACGGAACAGGTGACCCCGGACGCGAAACTGGTAACATATACTATCGATATCAAACGGGTCATGAGCCGGGGCATTACTTTAGGCGTTGCCGATGGCGTTATGCGGGTAGATGGTGTTGAAGCCTATGCGGCCGAGGGCCTGAAAGTGGTCTTGTACGCCCCCGATGGAGAGGACGGTTAACGAATGAGGCGCGTCGTCGTTACGGGTATGGGAATTGTATCGCCCATCGGCAGCAATGTTGCCGAAGTCGCCGACAGCCTGCGGGCGGGTCGTTCGGGCATTGTGTTTTGCGAAGATTACGCCGAGCGGGGGTTTCGGTCGCACGTTCACGGCGCTCCCACCATCGACAACATGGACGAATTGATTGATCGCAAGCTCCGACGCTTCATGGGAGACGGGGCGGCGTACAATTATGTCGCCATGCAAGAAGCCATTAATGACGCGGGTTTGAGCGATGCCGATGTCACCAACGAGCGCACCGGCCTGGTCATGGGATCTGGCGGGCCGTCGACATCGGCACTGGTGGGCGCCGCCGATACGGCGCGTGAAAAGAGCGCCAAGCGCATCGGGCCTTATGCGGTGCCGAAATCTATGTGCTCGACCAATTCCGCCAACATGGCGACGGCCTTTCATATGCGGGGCCTTAGCTATTCCATCTCGTCGGCGTGCTCGACCAGTGCGCATTGTATCGGCAACGGGGCCGAGCTGATCCAATGGGGTAAGCAGGATATTGTCTTTGCCGGTGGCGGCGAAGAACTGCACTGGACCCTGACGGTGCTGTTCGACGCCATGAGGGCGCTGTCGTCAAAATATAACGACAGCCCCGAACGGGCGTCGCGGCCGTTTGATGTCGACCGCGATGGTTTTGTCATTGCCGCCGGCGCCGGTGTAGTGGTGTTGGAAGAACTGGAGCGCGCCGAGGCGCGCGGCGCCAAAAATTACGGCGAAATTGTCGGCTATGGGGCGACGTCGGACGGCATCGATATGGTGGCGCCGTCGGGCGAAGGGGCCATGCGCTGCATGCGCCTGGCGACCGAAGGTTTGGGCAACACCAAAGTCGATTATATCAACGCCCACGGCACGTCGACTCCGGCGGGGGACATGACCGAGCTAAAAGCAATTCAAGAAGTCTTCGAAGCACACCGCCCAAAGATCTCGTCGACCAAATCACTGACCGGCCATTCGCAAGGCGCCACCGGCGCACATGAGGCGATTTATTCGCTGATTATGCTGGATAACGATTTTATTTCCGCATCGGCCAATGTTGAAAACCTCGACCCGGAAGCGGGCAACGCTGATATCGTTACCGAGCGCATCGATGATGCCGGGCTAAATTGTGTGCTGTCCAACAGCTTTGGCTTCGGCGGTACCAATGCGTCGCTGGTCTTTAAACGCCTGGATAGCTGAGCGTGGCTGATAAAGAAAACGCCCCGGATCACAAGCCCGTCGTGGCAACGACCCTGATGACGGGTAAAAAAGGCCTCGTCATGGGCGTCGCCAATAATCGTTCCATCGCCTGGGGGATCGCCGATGTGCTTGCCCGCCACGGCGCCGAGTTGGCCTTTACGTATCAGGGCGAGACATTGGGGAAACGGGTTCAGCCCCTGGCGGAAAGTGTCGGTTCGTCGATTGTGCTGCCCTGTGACGTCGAAGACGACGCCAGCATGAAAACCGTGTTCCAGACCATCGGTGATCAATGGGGCGGCCTGGATTTTCTCGTTCACGCCATTGCCTATTCGGATAAAGATGAGCTCAAGGGAAAATACATCAACACCACACGCGGCAATTTTTCCAGCACCATGGACGTATCTTGCTATTCCTTTACGGCGCTGGCGCGCCTGGCGCATCCGTTGATGACGGACTGCGGCAGCCTGTTGTCGATGACATTTTCCGGCGCTGAGCGGGTGGTGCCCAATTACAACGTCATGGGCGTCGCTAAGGCGGCGCTGGAAGCCAGCATCAGGTACCTCGCCGCCGATCTGGGCCCGGATGGTATTCGCGTAAACGCCATTTCCGCCGGCCCCATGCGCACCCTCGCCGGCAGTGCCATTACCGGCGCCAAACATATTTATCGATGGACCGAAGAACATTCACCGCTTGGCCGCAACGCCTATCTGGACGATGTCGGCGGGGCGGCGCTTTATTTGTTGTCTGACCTGTCGGGCAGCGTCACCGGTGAAATCCACCATGTCGATTGCGGATACAACATCGTCGGCATTCCCGTGCCTTGATTGACATTCAATTAATTCTACGGCCAATTCCATAAAGCTCTTGTGGAAAACCCTGGGTCTGTTATTACTTTTATATTATTATAATTATCGATTTATCATACTGATAGATATATCTAGAAAACATTAAACTGGCTTTTCTTGGATTGATGGCCATATTTAGGACATGGATATGAGCGAAACAAAAACGCCACGCCCCTTTACACAGATTCTCGAACGCTTGCGGGCTGTTGGGCTTCGCCCGACGCGTCAACGCTTAGGGCTAGCGAAGCTTTTGTTTGAAGGGCCGAACCGGCACGTGACGGCGGAAATCCTCCATGGTGAGGCGCGGGCGGCGGCAATGCGTGTATCGCTGGCCACCGTATACAACACCTTGCATCAGTTCACCAACGCCGGAATGCTTCAGGAAATTGTCGTCGATTCGCAACGTTCCTACTTCGATACCAACGTCGCCGATCACCACCACTTTTTTTATGAAGGCCTGGGCGAGCTTGAAGACATCGCCAGTGAGCATGTCGTCATTTCCCAGTTGCCTGACTCGCCTGCGGGCATGTCGGTGAAGCGTGTCGATATCGTTGTTCGCGTCGAGGCGGAGTAATAAATACAATAATAACAATAAAGTATAGAGTAGATTAGAGTCAATACAAAACTCTTGACTCAATGCCGTCGGTGCTTCATATTTTTCGTTGTCGCGAGAAATATTTTTAGTTAAATTTTCTAATCGTCTTAAAAACCAAGGGAGAGAGAATCGTGGCTGACTTAAAAGGATCCAATACCGAACAGAACCTCAAGGACGCGTTTGCCGGGGAATCCCAGGCTAATCGCCGTTATTTGTATTTTGCTCAAAAGGCCGACATCGAAGGCTATAACGACGTTGCCGCCGTTTTCCGCTCGACGGCAGAAGGCGAAACCGGCCACGCTCACGGCCACCTGGAATACCTGGAAGAAACCGGCGATCCGGCCACCGGCCTGCCCATCGGCGGCACCAGCGATAACCTGAAGGCTTCCGTTGCCGGCGAAACCCACGAATACACCGACATGTATCCGGGTATGGCGAAGAGCGCCCGCGAAGAGGGCTTCGACGAAATCGCCGATTGGTTTGAAACCCTTGCCAAGGCTGAAAAGTCACACGCCGGGCGCTTCCAGAAGGCAATCGATTCGCTGGACTAACCGCTGTCCAGAGTTTTAAGAAAAAAATTATGGGGGGTCCGGCGACGGTCCCCCCATAATTTTTTACTTTAGTGGATGATTGATGATGAGCGAAGGCAGCCTGCAAGCACCCCGACGCCATGCGATCGCGTGGCGGGACAAAGACTTTTATGATGCGGAAATACTCGACGCTGAATTGCGCCGGGTGTTTGATATCTGCCACGGTTGCCGCCGGTGTTTTAACTTGTGCGACAGCTTCCCCCGGCTCTTCGATCTGATCGACGATTCCAAGACCGGCGAACTGGATAGCGTTACCAGTGCTGATTTCAAGCCGGTCATCGATGCCTGCACGCTGTGTGACATGTGCTTCATGAGCAAGTGCCCGTATGTGCCGCCGCATGAATTCGATCTCGATTTCCCACACTTGATGCTGCGCACCCGGGCCCAGGAACTGAAGGCGGGAAAGGTCTCTCTCACCGCCAGGCAACTGACCAAAACGGACCGCAACGGCAAGCTGGGGTGCAGCGTTTCGGGCATCGCCAATTGGGCCTGCAATTGCTCAAACAGCCTGACCCGGCCGGTCATGGAAGCCACTACCGGTATTCACCGGGGCGCTGCACTGCCGGGTTTTCATGTTAAAACTCTGACCGATATCGCCCAGGACCATAGCCTGGAAACGGCCAAGGATGCGCCGGCGGCCGGCCGCAAGGCGGTGCTCTATGCCACCTGCTTTGCCAATTACAATAACCCGGCAATCGGCGAGGCGGCGCTTCGGGTGCTGGCGAAAAACGGCGTCGAGGCGGAAGTCGTCTACCCCCGGTGCTGCGGTATGCCGCAACTGGAACATGGCGACATTGCCGCCGTCGCCGAAAGCGCGCGTCAAACGGCGGCCGACCTCGGCCCCTGGATCGACAAGGGCTATGACATTATCGCCATGGTGCCGTCCTGTGCCTTGATGTTGAAATTCGAGTGGCCCCTGATCGAGCCCGACGATGCCGCCGTTAAACGCCTCAGCGATGCCACCTTCGACATCACCGAATACCTGGTCAATGTGGCCAAGAACCAAGGCCTCGCTGATGGCTTGTCGCCGTTATCGGGCGGCGTCACGGTTCATATCGCGTGCCATGCCCGGGCCCAGAACATGGGCCAGAAGGCAGCCGAGATGCTGCGCCTGATCCCGGATACGGAAATTTCCGTGATCGAACGCTGTTCCGGGCACGGCGGCGCCTGGGGGGTGATGAAAGAAAACTTCGAGGTCGCGCTCAAGGTCGGCAAGCCCGTCGCCCGCGATACGGCAAAGAAAAAATCAAAATACGTGGTTTCCGAATGTCCGTTGGCCCGCGACCATATCCTGCAAGGGGTCGAACGCCTGGGTGAAGAAACGCCGGATGTTGGCACTGCCCAGCATCCCATTGAATTGCTGGCCAAAGCCTACGGCCTTTAAAATGCAGAGGAAGAGACCATGACATCCAGACACCAAATCACCCGTGACGACATCATGGCGCTTGAGGAGTACACCGCCCAACGGTCTGAGAAAAAAACCGCTATTTCGGCGCTGAAGAAAAACCGCCGGGTGTCCGTCGGCCCCGACGCGACGTTTTATTTTGAATCCTATGACACCATGTTCCACCAGATTCACGAAATGCTGTATATCGAAAAAGGCGGCGACGATCAGATTGATGACGAGCTCAGTGCCTATAACCCGCTGATCCCCAATGGCCGAGAACTGGTCGCCACCTTGATGTTCGAGATTGAAGAACCCAATCGCCGGGAAACGTTTCTATCTGGCCTCGGCGGCGTCGAGAATACGGTGAGTCTCACGCTCGGCGATGAAACCATTACCGCCCTGCCGGAAGAAGACGTCGATCGCACCAATGCTGACGGCAAGGCGTCGTCGGTGCAGTTCCTGCACTTCACGTTTACCGACGAGCAGATAAAAAAATTCCGCGATCCAAAAACCGACGTCGTGCTCGGCATTGACCACACGGCGTACGGCCACATGGCGAAACTGGCGGAGACCATCAGGGAAGCCCTGGCGCAGGATTTTGACTAAAGCCTATTCCATCACCTCGCCACGGTGCAGGCCCCATATCTCGACTCTTCTCAACCAGCCTTCGTGACCGTCGACCTCGACCCGGCACCAGCCCTGGAGGTTGGGGCACGAAATGAGCTTGCCGATAACCCCGGCCTCGGCCCGGGCCATGGGCTCGCTGCCCGATTCGTTCTTGCGGCGCACGATTCGGGTATCGCCGGTAACGATGAAGGTGCGTTTGGCGCTGACCATGCTTTGATGGACCCAGCCCTGGGTGCCTTGCCAGTCGCGGATTTTCCGCCAGGTGCCGTATTCGGCGATAATTTCCAGCGGCAGGTGTTGGCGGTGATAGACCCAGTCGATGGGGTGCTGCACGCCGGGGCCGGTACGCAAGTTGACCTCGCCGGCGCGCAGGCTGACAAAACGCGGCAACGGCAGGCCGGTTCCCTTGGGCCCGGCGGCCTGAAGGCCGGGCGCAAAAGCGGCCAACAGCAAGATGAATGCGCCAAGGCCAGGAAAAATGCGGAAGACAGGCATCGTTAGTTTTGTTCTTAGTTTGGGTTGTTGCGAATCGCTCGGTCATTATAGGGCCTGTGTTGCCGCTTTGGTCAAGCGGCCCCCTTTTACTGCCTGCTGCAAGGGATATAATGGGGGGCTCTAATACAGGCCGCGTGATTATGATGCTCGGCCCCCTTGGGAGGGAAGCATGGCGAAGAAAAAACCAAAGGTCGTGGTGACGCGAAAGCTGCCGGACGCCACCGAAACGCGCCTGATGGAGCTGTTCGATGTCAGCCTTAATGTTGACGACGAACCCATGTCGTCCGGCGAGCTGGTGGATGCGGTGAAAACAGCCGATGTGCTGGTGCCGACGGTGACGGATCATGTGGACGAGGCGCTGCTGTCTGCGGCCGGCAAAAACCTCAAGCTGATTGCTAATTACGGCACCGGGATCGACCATATCGATTTGGCTCAGGCGCGGGCAAAAAATATCGCCGTCACCAACACGCCTGATGTCCTGACCGAAGACACCGCCGACATGACCATGGCGTTGATTTTGGCGGTGCCCAGGCGGCTGGTCGAAGGCGAAAAGACGCTCCGGGCCGGGCAATGGAATGGGTGGGCGCCGACGAGTATGCTGGGCCACCGGATTTTCGGCAAACGGCTGGGCATTATCGGCATGGGGCGTATTGGCCAAGCCGTGGCGCGCCGGGCCAGGGGGTTCGGTTTGTCGGTGCATTACCACAATCGTAACCGGGTCCATGAAGGCATTGAAAACGAGCTCGAAGCGACCTATTGGGAAAGTCTCGACCAGATGCTGGCGCATATGGATTTTGTTTCCGTCAACTGCCCGCATACGCCGGCGACCTATCATCTGTTGTCGGCGCGCCGGCTCAAGCTGTTGCAGCCGCATTGCGTCATCGTCAACACGGCCAGAGGCGAGATGATTGATGAAGGCGCGCTGACAAAAATTCTGGCCGCCGGCGAAATCGCCGGTGCCGGCCTTGATGTCTATGAACATGAACCGGCCGTCAATCCGAAGCTGCTGGCGCTCGATAACGTCGTCCTGCTTCCGCATATGAGCTCGGCAACGTTCGAGGGCCGGGTTGATATGGGCGAAAAGGTCGTGATCAATATCCAGAGCTTTGTCGATGATCACAATCCGCCCGATCTCGTAATCGGTGATCCGCTATAACTATCCAGCCATGAGCGAACGCCCTTACGCCATACCGATTGCCTACCGGGACTCCGTCGAGGCCTTTCAGGGTTTTGCCGGCGACCCCGTTTCGGCCCTCCTGGACAGCGCGGCCAAGGCCGGGGGGCGGGGCCGCTATGCTTATATCGCGGCGGACCCGTTTCAGATTATTTCGGCCACACTCGATGACGGTAATCCCTTTGCGGCGCTGGATAAGGCGCTCAAACAAATTCAACTTCGAAATAATCCGGCGCTTCCGCCCTTCCAAGGCGGCGCCGTCGGGTTTTTGGGCTATGAAATGGGCCGCTATCTGGAAAATCTGCCGGCGGAAAAAGCCGCCGGCCTGGATTTGCCCGATATGTGTTTCGGCCTCTATGACACGGTCTGCGCCTTCGACACTCGGACCAGGCAAGCCTGGGTGGTCGCTTGCAATGTATCTGATGGCCGCCCCAGTGCCGAGATGCGGGCGCAAACGATGGCGGAAAAAATCGCCGCCCAGCCACCCCTGCCGGACCTGGACTGGACGCTGTCCGGTGTCTGGACGGCGGAACTGAGCCGCGACGTTTACCAAGGCATGGTCAAACGCGCGCTTGGCTATATTCACGCCGGTGATATTTTTCAGGCGAATATTACGCAGCGGCTTTTGGCCGAGCTGCCCCGAGAACTTGATCCTTTTATGCTCTATCGGCGGCTTCGCTCCCTATCGCCGGCGCCTTTCGGCGCTTACCTGGGCGTCGGCCCAGGGGCGGCCATTGCCTCTGCCTCGCCGGAACGGTTTTTATCACTTAAACCTGACGGCCGGGTGACGACGCGCCCTATCAAGGGCACCCGGCCCCGGGGGCAGGGCGTAAAAGAGGATGACCGCCTGGCCCGTGATCTCGTTAGCAGCGAAAAGGACATGGCGGAAAACCTGATGATCGTCGATTTGCTGCGCAACGATTTAAGCCGCGTCTGCCGATTAGGCAGCGTCGGGGTCAGTGAACTGGCCCGCCTGGAAAGCTTCGCCAACGTCCATCATCTGGTATCGGAAGTGCACGGTACGCTGTTTCCTAATTTAGGGGCGGTCGATCTGTTGCGGGCGACCTTTCCGGGCGGCTCGATCACGGGGGCGCCGAAAATCCGCGCCATGGAAATCATTAACGAGCTGGAACCGGCGCGGCGCGGCGCCTATTGCGGCGCCGTCGCCTGGATCGGGTTTGACGGAGCCATGGATTCGTCGATCATTATCCGTACCCTGGCGATCAAAGATGGCGTTGTCGCGGCCCAGGCCGGTGGCGGCATCGTCGCCGACTCGGACCCGGCGGCGGAATATGACGAAGCCATGAACAAGGTAGGGCCGCTGCTGCAAAGCCTCGACCTCAGCGACCAGTTGGCGGTGGGGAAAAAGGAACAGGGCCGGTGAAGGTTTTTTTCAACGGCGACCTGATAGACCGCGAAGCAGCCCGCATTGATCCCGGTGACCGGGGGCTGACGCTCGCCGACGGGCTTTATGAAACCATCAAGGTGCAAGGCGGCGATCCGGTTCGAACAGATGCGCATCTGGCCAGGCTTCGGGGCGGGGCGGCAGTTATCGGGCTGGTACTTCCGGACGGCGATCTGGTTGCGGCCCTGAAAGAAGTGGCGGCGGCTAACAATATAAATCAAGGCGTGTTGCGCCTGACGTTAACCCGGGGGGTCCCGAGGGACCCACGCGCGCGCGGGATATTGCCGCCGCTGGATGCGCAACCGACGTTGTTGATTACCGGAATGTCCCAGAATTTGACCCCGCCCGAAGGCGTGCGGGCGATCATTGCTGCCTGCACGCGGCGCAACGAACATTCCCCGTTATCCCGTATCAAGACGACCAACTGCCTGGATGGCATCCTGGCCGCCCAGGAAGCAAAGCAACGAAAAGCCGATGACGCACTATTGCTTAATACTGCCGGCAACCTGGCGGAAGCTGCCGTGGCCAACCTTTTCCTGGTCTTGGACGGGCGCGCGGTGACGCCGCCGATAGAAGACGGAGCGCTTCCAGGCGTCATGCGGGCGGCGGTGATTAAGGCGCTGGGCGCAGCAGAACAAACGCTTGCTACCGATGCGCTTGAAAACGTCAGCGAAGCATTTCTGACCAGTGCGCTCGGTATCCGGCCACTTATCGAGGTCGATGGCGTAGCCATTGGAAGCGGTGTGCCGGGCCCTGTGGTACGGCAAGCGCAGAAAGCCTAAAACGAGCCTTATTGCGCCTCCGAAACGATCCTCCATTCGCGCAACACTTACAAAAAAATGATTCAGGGATTAAATAAAAATAACGGCGCCATCTTTTGACGCATCTTTGAGGAAAGTAACCGCCCCGCCCGGCTCAAGGGGAATGTCGTCACGCAGGGCGACCCCTTTCATGCCCACCGCCTGCAGGCCCATTTCACAAATCATAAACTTGGCCTCCAACAGAACACAGGCTTCCAGCAATTCCTCGAACGTGGCGATGCCCTGGCTGGAATAGCTGTCATCTAATTCGCCGCCCGACTGCCCCTCTTCACCGACACCGGCGCTTAGCGGCAGTGACCGCCACGCCGCTTTGCCGTCATCGCCTTCAAGGCCGAAAACCCGGCACGCGCCCATGGTGAAAAAAAGTGTCACCGGGCGACCGATTGAGGCGGCCACCGACGCCATGACCAGGGCATAATGCACCTTATCGAAATGGCCGTCGTAGACGATGATGGAAAGCTTGTCCGGGGAGGCATTGCTATCGGTCATTTTAAGCCCTCATCGGTGAAAGATCGGTGATGGATGGGTTTTCGCCGCAAAGGGCGCAGCCGGGATCGGCCTTGACGCTGATTTTGCGGAAGGTCGTGGATAGCCCATCGACGATCAGTAACGACCCCGACAGGCTGTCGCCGATGGCAAGAATCTCCTTTAAGACTTCCGTCGCCTGCAATGATCCGGCGAGGCCGCAAAGCGCGCCCAATACACCGGCCTCGGCGCAGGTCGGAATTTGCCCTTGCGGCGGCGGGGCCGGGAAAATGCAGCGGTAACAGGGGCCATGGCCGCCGTGCGCATCTTTTTGTGATGCTTTGAAGGTGTAAACTTGTGCGTCGAAACGCAGGATGGCCGACGAGACCAGCGTTTTCCCGGCGAGATAACAGGCATCGTTGACGAGAAACCGGGTGGCGAAGTTATCCGACCCGTCGGCGATGATGTCATAGCCGGAAATCAGCTCAAGCGCGTTATCGGGGCCGATGCGCTCGTTCAAGGCGACGACGGTGACATCCGGGTTGATAGCGGTAATGGTTTTTCTGGCGCTTTCCACCTTGGCTGTGCCCACCGCATCCGTGGAATGAACGATCTGGCGCTGCAGGTTGGACAGATCGACGGCATCGTCATCGACAATGCCGAGCGTGCCGATACCGGCGGCGGCGAGATACATCAACACCGGTGAGCCCAGGCCCCCGGCGCCGATGACCAGGACGCGGGCGTCGAGCAGCTTTTGTTGCCCAACGCCGCCGACTTCGGGCAACAAGATGTGGCGGGCGTAGCGGTTGATTTGGTCTTCGCTGAAACTCATGTGCTGTTAGCCGATACCTTCGAACAGCGACGTCGTCAGATAGCGGTCAGCGGAATCGGGCAGGAACGTGACGACCGTCTTGCCCTGCATCCCGGCTCGCGCCGAAACCTCGATCGCTGCGGCAACATTGGCGCCAGACGACATGCCGACGGCGATGCCTTCCAGCCGGGCAATTCTCCGGGACATGGCAAGGGCTGGCTCGGTGCCGACTTTGAGAATTTCATCGATGATGTCCTGGTCGAGGACGTCGGGAATAAACCCCGGGCCCATGCCTTGAATCATATGCCGACCGGGCACGCCGCCGGACAATACCGGGCTGTCTTCGGGCTCTAAGGCAATGATGGTGATATCGGGGTTGTAGCGTTTCAGCACCTGGGCGCAGCCGGTGAGGGTGCCGCCGGTGCCGACGCCGCAGACCAAAACGTCGATCCGCCCGCCGGTGTCGCGCCAGATTTCCTCGGCCGTGGTCAGGCGGTGGATTTCCGGGTTGGCGGGGTTTTTGAACTGCTGCAGCAAAATCGCCCCCGGCGTTTGCTCGACCAGCTCTTCAGCCCGGTTGATGGCGCCGGTCATACCCTTTTCGGCGCCGGTCAGTTCAATCTCGGCGCCCATAAACTCAAGCATCTTGCGCCGTTCCTCGGACATGCTTTCGGGCATCGTCAGGATTAGCCGGTAGCCTTTGGCGGCGCAAACGAAGGCCAAGGCAATGCCCGTATTGCCCGATGTCGGCTCGACCAGGGTGGCGCCGGCGCTGATTTGACCGGAACGTTCGGCGGCCTCGATCATCGACACCCCGATCCTGTCTTTGATTGAACCCAGGGGGTTGAAAGATTCGCACTTCGCCAGAAGGTCCGCCTTTATCCCCTCGTCTGCCGCCAGTTTTGATAAACGCACCAACGGCGTTGCGCCGATGGTATCAACGATGTTGTCGTAGATGCGGCCCCTGAACTCGGCTTTTCTCGCGGTTGTGGGTGTGGATTTATCGTTCATGGGGCTTACGTATTCTCATCTAAATATTGAAATTCAGATTTTCCCGGCCTTCGCTGGAAATGCCGGCCTGGTTGGCGCGGGAACACAAATCATCGACGGTCATGTTGTCGAGGCGCTCCATGATGTCGTTCTGCAATTCCATCCACAAGGGGCGGACGACCTGTTGGCCGAGTTCCGAGCCGGGGGCTTCCTCGATCAAGGTGCTGTTGGCTTCCATGTCCCGTACGACGCGGACGATATCGCCGATGGAAATGCGCCGGCGTTCGCGGGCCAGCCGGTAACCGCCCCGTGGCCCCCGCACGCCGACCAGAATCCGCTGGCGAACAAGGTGCTGAAGGGCCTGTTCAAGATAGCGCCGGGGAATATCCTGGCGTCGCGTGATTTCACGGCTTTGTACCGGCTCGGCGCCGGCGTGGTAGGCAATATCGAGAACCGCCTCGATGGCAAACATCATTTTTTTCGACAACTTCAACATCGTCTAACTTTTCATCCTATTGGCCGTTCCGGTGGATCCGAAACTGCCTTGCCCGCGCGCGCTAGTTTCCAATTCGTCGACTTCCTGCCAGACCACCCGGCTGATGGGGGTAACAATAATTTGCGCAACCCGCATGCCGCGGGTGACGGAAAAATCCTCGTCGCCGTGATTAATCAAAATGACACCGATTTCACCCCGGTAATCTGCATCAATGGTGCCCGGCGCATTGAGCACCGTCACCCCGTGATTTGCCGCCAATCCGGACCGGGGCCGGACCTGGGCCTCGAACCCGCCGGGCAGTTGAATGGCGATGCCGGCGGGGATCACGGCGCGCTGGCCCGGCGATAGCACAACGGGCTCTGCCACCGCGGCCAGTAGGTCGGCGCCGGCGCTTAATTCGGTGGCGGCGGCGGGCAGGGGTAAATCCGCCCCATGCGCCAGGCGCTGTATCTGGATGGCAATATAGTTCATACTCAGGTCTTAATTCTTCCGGCTCAAGATCGCTTTGTTTGAGGTCTGTTGTTGTTATGGGGCGGGGCTTAGCGTTTCCGCTATGCGTCCGGCCAATCGTTCGGCGACGTCGGTCTTGGCCAGTGTCGGCCAGTCTTCGACGCCTTTATCGGTAATCAGGTGAACGGTGTTGTTGTCACCGGAAAAGGTGCCAGCTTGCGGCGATACGTCGTTGGCGACGATCCAGTCACAACCCTTTTTGGCGCGTTTCGCCGTGGCGTTGGCAAGCAGGTCATCGGTTTCCGCGGCAAAGCCGATGACCAGGCGTGGCCTGGAATTACCCGGCGCGCTTAAACTCGCCAGAATGTCAGGGTTTTCCACCAGCTTCAGCACCGGGGTTTTTTTCCGGTCGTTCTTTTTAATTTTCCCGCCGGCCACCGTGTCGACCCGCCAGTCCGATACCGCTGCCGCGCAAACGGCGACATCCACCGGCAGCGATTGTCGGCAGGCTTCCAGCATCTGGACCGCGGA
>JAZFSL010000070.1:0-9688 GCA_036446135.1 Rhodospirillales bacterium
GCAAGGCACACAAACGGCTCCAGGGGCCGCCGTCGGTGCCACGCATTTCCAGAAACTGTTTCAAGCGAACCTCGGGAAAAATGGTACTCATGTGATCGATCCAGTCCCTCATCAACGGCTTTTCGCCGGGAAGGGCCGGCAGCTTGCCATCCATGAAATCCCGAAACGATTGGCCGGAGGCATCGATATAGACGCCATCCCGGTAAACATAATACATCGGCACATCGAGCACGTAATCGACGTAACGCTCGAACCCGAAACCGTCTTCGAAGACAAAGGGCAGCATGCCGCTGCGATCGGGATCAACATCCGTCCAAATATGGCTGCGATACGACAGGTACCCGGACGGCTTGCCGTCTTTGAACGGCGAGTTGGCCCAAAGCGCCGTCGCCACCGGCTGCAAAGCCAGCGAAATGCGATACATGCGAACCATGGCCGCCTCGGATTCGAAATCCAGGTTGACCTGCACGGTGCAGGTGGACTGCATCATCTCTAGACCGAGATTGCCTTTTTTCGGCATGTAGTCGCGCATGATCTTGTAGCGCCCTTTCGGCATCCAGGGCATATCTTTGGTCGACCATTTCGCCCGGTGGCCAAGGCCGATATAACCGATGCCCAACTCACGGGCGATGGCCTTGACCTGTTGCAGATGGCCGGTGACCTCGTCACAGGTTTGGTGAATGGTTTCAACCGTGGCACCGGAAAGCTCTACCTGGCCTGCCGGTTCCAAGCTGACAAAACTACCGTCCGGCTTGGAAAGAGCAATCGGGTTTCCGGCTTCCAGAACCGGCTCCCATCCGAACTGGGTCAGGCCCTCGAGAAGGGCACGGATACCCGACGGGCCTTCGTATTCCAGCGGCTCCAGGGTAGACAGATGATAAGCAAATTTTTCGTGCTCCGTGCCGATCCGCCAATCTTTTTTCGGCTTGCAGCCGGCGGCAATGTAATCAATCAACGATTCCTTGCCGTCGATGAAGGCATCTTTGGCCAGGGGCTCCCCGAGGGATTCAGAAGTCATTTTAATTTCTTTCGTTTGTTGCAAAAGCCTGCCAGCAAGCCAACGCTGACAAGGCCGCCGTTTCCGCCCGCAAAATCCTCGGCCCCAGGTCAACGCGAGAAGCAAAATCCAGCGCACGAAGGGCGTCAAGCTCGCCTTCCTCAAATCCGCCTTCCGGGCCGCATAAAAACCCGCAATCAAAAGATAGCCCGCTAGACGCCACTTTCAAGGAAGACAGGTGTTCGGCGATGGCCGCACCGACTCCGGTTTCATCGAGCACCAGAAACCGTCGTTCATGGGGCCAAGCGTCGATGAATTGGGCCAGGGGTTTTATCGCTTCGATGTCCGGGACGCTGAGCCGACGGCACTGTTCGGCCGCCTCAATGGCATGGGCGCGCATGCGCTCCGGGTTAATGCGGGCCGAATTGGTATGACGGGTAAAAACTGGGCAAAGCCGGAAAACACCCAGTTCCGTCGCTTTTTCAACCAGGAAAGCGGTTCGGGGTTTTTTCAGGGGTGCGAAGACCAGCCAGGGCCCCGCCTCTTGTTCCTGGGGGCGGGTCTGCTCCTTAACGACCACATCTCCCTTTTTTTTGCCGATTCTACCAATCCAGGCAGTCCATTCACCGTCCCCGCCGTTGAACAACAAGACCTCATCCCCGGCGCCCAAGCGCATGACATTGCCCAGATAATTGGCCTGGAAGGCGCCAAGGGCAACAGGCCGACCGGCGGCAAGGGGTTGCTCTATAAAAAGCCGAGGAAGATTATGGAAATTAGGATTCACTGTTGTCATACCGAGGAAAACATCATTTCTTTGGATATATCATAAGCGGCCTCTGTTTCGGGTATAGTTTTCCTCATGAACGATTCGTCACCTCACACACCCGGGCCAATCGCCACCGATATACCGCCGCAAAGCTGGATCGACGGGATGGCGCCGTCATTCGCCAAACCGTACCTGCGCTTGGCACGGGCCGACAGACCCATCGGCACGTGGTTGCTTTTGCTGCCCTGTTGGTGGGGGCTGGCGCTGGCCACTCCGACATGGCCGGACTGGCAAATAATGATCTTATTTGCCGTCGGTTCCCTGGTCATGCGGGGCGCGGGGTGCACCGTCAACGACATCGCCGACAGGAACTTTGACGCCCGCGTTGCCAGAACCGCGACCCGGCCCATCGCCAGCGGCGAAATCAGCGTCGCCAAGGCAGTATTGTTCTTGGGCCTGCAATTACTGCTGGGGCTAACCGTCCTGGTCCAGTTCAACATGTTTTCCATCGTCCTCGGTATCAGTTCCCTGGCGCTGGTCGCGGCCTATCCTTTCATGAAACGCATCACCTATTGGCCGCAATTGTTTTTGGGCCTGACATTCAATTGGGGGGCCTTGGTGGGCTGGAGCGTTGTCACGGGGGGCCTTGCCGCCCCGGCGCTAGCACTTTATGTGGCCGGGATTTTCTGGACGCTCGGCTACGACACCATTTACGCCCACCAGGACAAGGAAGACGACGCGCTAATCGGGGTCAAGTCGACGGCGCTGAAATTCGGCGCACAGACAAAACCCTGGCTCGCCGGGTTCTACACAATCACTTTTGGTTTATTGGCATCGGCTGGATGGCTAGCAGGGTTGGGGTGGCCTTTTTATGCGGCGCTGGGTTTGGCCGCCCTGCATCTCGCCTGGCAGACACAAAACGTCGATATAACCGAGCCCAAGGATTGCCTGTCCAAATTCAAATCCAATCGCGATTTCGGGTTAATGATTTTTGTCGGCATCGTTGCAGGCCAGCTTTTTAGCTAGAAAGCTCCATACGGGTGAAGTCCGGATAGTTAAACTGAAGGCTTTCTTCCTTCAACATCCGGGTCCTGTCACCCCGGATTTTTTCATCAGCAATAGTGCTCAAGATGAACTTATCAACAGGCTGACCGGGCTGCGTGCGATCACGGACATGACCTTGTATTTCCTCTTGCCCCAGAGACGGCCAACGACGGCCTTCGGTTGTGATTTCGGACAAGGCAACGGGAAGCCCGCCATGTGCCAGCGCGCCACGGCGGCTGGAATACATATATACGGACGACAGCGCCAACCCCCCATCCAGCCGCAAGTCGATTCCCTTCAAAATCCCGAAGTGATAATTCCCCGTGCTGACTTCGGTTTCATGCATATGGGATTCCTGGTCCGGCGTCAGCCAGTTGACAAACAACGAGGCCTGCGTTCCCGGGCAATGGTGGAGGGTCGAGGGAATGGACCCGTAAGATGCAATATGGGCCGAATAGACAATATCAAAATCCGCCAGGCTCGCCCGGATGACTGGAATGGGCCCCCAGTCCGGCCCCTTGAATTTGCGCCCCAGCTGCCCCGGCGATTGGTTGGAGCCCACCGCCAACACTGCCCGTCTTCCCGACACATCGGGCATCGGTGAACAGGGCGCTAATTCCTCATAAGCGCCATTGGCATAAACATAAGACCGAGCGGGAATATCGAAGGGATAGGATTTGGCCCGGGTGAGGGCGAGGACGGCGGCGGCGGGCATCTAAAAAAACCTAATCCTTAATCACCTTTGCCCAAGTACGCACTGATATCGACTTCATCGATTTGGTCTTCATTAAGGAAGTTTTCCGCGTATTCCCTGTAAACACCAGAGGTCAGGAAAAGTTCGAACAATTCTCCGTCAATGTGCGCGTCCTTTTTCATAAAGGACATGATCTTGACGCTTTCATTCAATTTCTTCGGCAGCTTGTAAGGCCGATCGGCGGCGGTCAACGCCTCGAAAATATCGGCGATGGCCATGATCCTAGCCGGGATCGACATATCATCACGGTTGAGCTTCCTGGGGTAGCCTGAGCCGTCCATTTTTTCATGGTGGCCTCCGGCGTATTCCGGCACCCGTTTCAAATGCTCTGGGAATGGCAGTTGTTGCAGCATGACGATGGTTTGGACGATATGATCGTTGATCTTGAAGCGCTCCTCCGCTGTCAGGGTGCCGCGCGCAATGGACAGATTATAGATTTCACCGAGGTTGAATTTAAGCTCCGGCACATCAAGCTTGAATCCGTACGTGCCGTCCTGGGCCACGACCTGCTCTTCTTCCCGGTAAATGACGTGATCGCCCCGGTCGCTCAGCAGATTTTCGACTACCGGCAATATCGGGGACGGGGTCCGTTCTTTGCGTTTCAGTTCATCATGGGAAACGCCGATCCTGTCATCCAGAGTCCGCGTCCACGTTAATTCGGCTATTTCCTTGACCCGGTCGATTTTTTCCGGGGCCATGAACTCGCCACCGAGATTGCATTCGGCGATAAAGGCATAATCGTCATCCAGCTTAGCCAACCGCTCTTCCAGTCCCGCCTTAAGCTTGTCGGGATCGCCTTTGCCGTCAACAAGCGCCTTGTAATAGTCGATTTCCGCTTCGCGTTTGACGACTTCGAAGCGGGTGCGGACTTCGTGGATGCGGTCATAGATGGTTTCTAGCTTGGTCGCCTTGTCGACGACGTATTCCGGCGTTGTCACCTTGCCACAATCATGCAACAGGGCGGAAATATTCAACTCGTACCAATCGTCTTCGCTAAGGTCGAAATCGGCGAACGGCCCATCCTTGGCGTCACAGGCGGCGCGGGCCAGCATCTTGGTCAACTCCGGAACACGTTGGCAATGTCCGCCCGTATATGGGGACTTGGCATCAATGGCAGACGCAATCAATTCGATGAAGGAGTCCAAAAGCAGTTTTTGGGCATCAAGCAGCTGCTTGTTGTCGAGGGCCAAGGCGGCTTGCGATGCCAGCGCCTCAATCAGGGGCTGGATATCGCCGCTAAAGGGGATGACGTCGCCGGAGTCCGTGTCCTGAGCATTGAGCAGTTGCAAGACGCCGATGATATCATCCGTTGAATTTTTCAACGGCACCGTCAGGAAGGACTTGGAACGGTAGCCCGTCCCCTCGTCGAATTTCTTGGTCCCGGTAAAATCAAACTCCTGAGAATCATAGGCATCCGGAATGTTAATGGACTGGCCGGTTAACGCCGCGCAACTGGCGACGTTAGCTCTGTTTTCCTTGCCCGTTTCCGGGTCAACCAGGCTAACCGGCGGAAAGGTGATTTCCTTACCCGTCGTACCTCCCATGGCGATGTTGAGGGAATCGGTGCGCATGATTTCGAATTTCAAACAGTTGTCTTTGGTTGCCAGATAAAGCGTGCCGCCGTCGGCGTTGGCCAGATCTTTGGCCTCAAGCAGAATCGTCTCCATCAGGCGATCGGTGTCCTGTTCGGCAGACAGCGCGATGCCGATCTCGATCAGCCTCTCAAAACTGGAAGATTTCTCGTTTTTTGCCACCGGCTTCCCCATTTTTTTAACTATCGTTTCCTCATTCTCAAGATGACGCCCCGCAGGCCTGCAACCAATGGCTTCCCGCTATGGCACCACGAATGTCCACCCACAGCCGAACACAGAGGATATCCTTCCCATAAATCGAATGGCGCTCTGTCTTTCGACCTAGGCGAACGGGTTGAATCGTAGCGATCTTTTTGTTTAAAAACAACAAGTCCCGGACAGTAGGGCCTTGACGCTGGGCATATCATGCGCTGTCTTTAGGCGGCCATTAACAGGGGAAACCGGCAACATGGCTTTTTCTTCCTTGCGAGATTTCATCGACCAATTGGAAAAAGACGGTCTTTTGCTGCGCGTCAAAGAACCGGTATCACCAAAATTGGAGATGACGGAAATTCAAACGCGCCTGCTAGCCGAAGGCGGTCCCGCCGTTTTGTTTGAAAATGTCGTCCACGACGACGCCACCCCTTTCGACATGCCGGTGCTGGTCAATTTGTTCGGCACCGTCGAACGGGTCGCACTCGGCATGAACCGTAAACCGGATCAATTACGCGGCGTCGGTGAAACGCTCGCCTTCCTGCGCCAGCCCGAACCACCGGAAAGTTGGGGCGATGCGCTGAAGGCGCTGCCACTGGTTAAATCCGTCATGGCCATGAAGCCGAAAACCGTCAGCTCGGCGCCCTGCCAGGATGTCGTGCTCACCGGTGATGATATCGATCTTGCCAATTTACCCGTGCAGACCTGTTGGCCGGGTGAGCCGGCACCGCTGATCACCTGGCCGCTGGTCGTCAGCCGCGGGCCGGAGGCAGAGGAAAAAGGTGGCGATGCCCGCGACGACTACAACTTGGGCATCTACCGCATGCAGGTGACGGGACCCAAGACCACCTATATGCGTTGGCTCAAGCACCGGGGCGGCGCCCAGCACCATGCCCGCTGGAAGGACAAAAAACCCGAACCGCTGCCCGTCGCCGTCGTTATCGGGGCTGACCCCGGCACCATTCTGGCCGCCGTAACGCCGGTGCCCGATACACTGTCTGAATATCAGTTCGCCGGGTTGCTGCGCGACAAGAAGGTGGAGTTGATCGACTGCAAGACAGTCCCCTTAAAGGTACCCGCCCAGGCCGAGATCGTATTGGAAGGCCATGTCTCGCTCGATGTATACGGTGATGAAGGTCCCTATGGCGATCACACGGGATTTTATAACGCGGTTGAGGCTTTTCCGGTGTTCACCATCAGCGCCATTACCATGCGCAAGGATCCCATTTACTTATCCACCTTCACAGGCCGCCCGCCGGATGAGCCGTCGGTGCTGGGCCAGGCGTTGAACGATGTGTTTGTTCCGCTGTTCCAGCAACAGTTCCCTGAAATCGTTGATTTCTGGTTGCCGCCCGAGGCGTGCTCCTACCGGGTCGCTGTGGTATCGATCAAGAAGGCTTATCCGGGCCACGCCAAGCGCATCATGATGGGCGTGTGGTCATACTTGCGCCAATTCATGTACACCAAGTTCGTCATCGTCGTTGATGAAGACATCAATGCACGTGACTGGAACGACGTGATCTGGGCCATTTCTACCAACGTCGATCCTTCCCGCGACGTCACCATGATCGAGAATACGCCCATCGATTACCTGGACTTCGCCTCACCGGTGACGAGCCTGGGCTCCAAGATGGGCATCGACGCGACGACAAAAATGACGCCCGAAACAAGCCGCGAGTGGGGCCGCAAAATCCGCATGACCGATGACATTATCGAGGAAGTAACAAAGAAGTGGCAGGCCTACGGCCTTCCCGGCAGCGGCAAGCCGATCTGGAAATAAGCGGCGCACGGCTTATTGGCGACCTCCACAACGACACACAATATGGGTTATAATTCATTTTGTTGCCATATTTTTTCCATTTTTATGTATATTTTCGTTAATTAGGTATTTTACCCTTGTCAGAAAGCTTTCGCGTGTTTAAATATCAGGTATCGAACGCCACCCCTGCGTCTTGACCTCTGCAAATTTTGATTGTTCCCCTTCCCGCCACTTGCCGGAATGTTTCAAGGCATTGTTCGTTGACGGCCCCGCGCCCCGCCCGTACCTTCCCGGCACGATGACCGAAGAAAAAGAAAATGCCATGGGCGCCAAAGCCTGGCCGTTTGCCGAAGCGCGCGAAGTTCTGAAACGTGTCGGCGACAAGACGCCGGACAAAGGCTACGTGCTGTTCGAAACCGGCTATGGACCATCGGGCTTGCCGCACATCGGTACCTTCGGCGAAGTCGCCCGGACGGCCATGGTGCGCCACGCGTTTTCAATCATGTCGGATCTGCCGACCAAGTTGATTACATTTTCCGACGACATGGATGGCCTCAGGAAAGTGCCTGACAACATCCCCAGCCCGGAGAAAATGACCGAGCATCTGGGCAAACCGCTGACCTCGATCCCCGACCCCTATGGCACCCACGAAAGTTTCGGCCATCACAACAACGCACGCCTGAAAACTTTTCTCGACACGTTCGGGTTCGAATATGAATTTCTCAGCTCGACGGATTGCTACACTTCCGGACGCTTCGACGAAGCGCTGCTGGGTGTCTTAGTCAGCTACGACAAGGTTATCAACGTCATCCTTCCGACGCTGGGGGAAGATCGTCGCAAGACGTACAGCCCATTTTTACCCGTCTGCCCGAAAACCGGCCGGGTTTTGCAAGTGGCGGTTATTGAACAAGACCCCGACGCCGGCACCATCGTTTATGAAGATGAAGACGGCGCCAAGGTCGAGACCCCGGTCACCGGCGGGCGCTGTAAACTTCAATGGAAAGCTGACTGGGCCATGCGCTGGACGGCGCTGCAGGTTGATTATGAAATGTCCGGCAAGGACTTGATCGATTCAGTTAACCTGTCGGGCAAAATCTGCCGCGTTTTAGGCGGCAAGCCGCCGGTTGGATTTACCTACGAATTGTTTCTGGATGACAACGGCGAAAAAATTTCCAAGTCTCGGGGCAACGGCCTGACAGTGGATGAATGGCTGCGTTATGCGCCACCCGAAAGCCTGACGCTCTTTATGTACCAGAAACCGAAAACGGCGAAGCGGCTGTTTTTTGACATCATTCCGCGCAACGTCGATGATTATCTCAGCCACCTGGAAGGCTTTGAAAAACAGGACGCGACCGGGCGCTTGGCGAATCCCACCTGGCATATTCACCAGGGCAACCCGCCCCATGAAATCGCCCATTTGAGCTTCAACATCCTGCTTAATCTGGCCAGTATTTGTAACACCGAGGACAAGGCCGTGTTATGGCATTTCATCACCCGCTACCGCCCCGACGCCACTCCCGATTCGGCGCCGATCCTGGACCAGCTTCTCGAATACGCGATCAATTATTACCGCGACTTCATCAAACCGGCGAAGCAGTTCCGCAAAGCCAACGATATGGAAAAAGCGGCACTGGAAGATTTGCTTGCCGCGCTGGAAAAACTACCAGACGCAGCCGACGCCAAGGACATTCAGACGAAGGTCTACGAAGTTGGCAAGCGCCACCCCTTTGCCGACCTGAAGGACTGGTTCAAGGTCCTGTACGAGATTTTGTTGGGACAGTCTCAAGGTCCGCGCATGGGGTCTTTTATCGCCCTTTACGGGTTGAATGAATTCCTGACGTTGATTAAGCAGGCCATCGCCGGGAAAGACTTCCAAGCCTAAGCGCATCACAAAAATTTAGATTTTTAGAGAACGGACTACTGGCTTGCCCAAACGATGCGGGCGACCCATTCCACATCTTCGACATTGATGCTGCGGTCCTCGTGGGCCGGGTTGAGCGATTGAAATTCGATTTTGTGCACCGACTGGCGAAGCAGCTGTTTCGTCATCACCTCGCCGGACTTGGTCTTGACCACGACTCGGTCACCGCGGCGGATATTGCCTTGCGGTGATACGATGACAATATCGCCATCGCGCAGAACCGGTTCCATGCTGTCGCCGGAAACTTCCAGGGCATAGGCATAAGGGTCGGCAAGACCGGGGAACGGGATTTCATCCCAACTGCCGCCTGCCGGATAGCCTGCGTCGTCGAAATAGCCGGTGGAACCGGCCTGGGCAAAACCGATCAGCGGAATGTTGCGGTAAACACCGGCGCCTTCGCTGTCGGTCACATAAGAAACAAATTCCGAAAGATTGGCGCCCGTCGCCGTCAATACCTTGGAGACACTTTCCGTGCTCGGCCAGCGCAGCTTGCCTTCGCGCGTCACCCGCTTGCTTTTGTTAAACGTGGTCGGATCAAGCCCCGCCTTGCGAGCCAGGCCAGAGGCGGAATACCCATGTTCCCTGGCTAAACGGTCAAGGGCCTTCCAGACATCAGCGTGTTTAAGCATGGGAACATTGTCATATATTCAACACATTTCGTCA
>JAZFSL010000071.1:0-3434 GCA_036446135.1 Rhodospirillales bacterium
CATCATTCCCGGCCCCGACTTCCCCACCGGCGGCGTTCTGGTGGAACCGAAAAACGCTATCATTGAAGCCTACGCCACCGGGCGCGGCGGGTTCCGGTTGCGCGCCCGCTGGCAGAAGGAAAAGCTGCCCCGCGGTCTCTATCAGATCGTGATTACGGAAAGTCCCTACCAGGTCCAGAAATCCCGCCTGATCGAAAAAATCGCCGATCTGGTTATCACCAAAAAACTCCCCATCCTGTCCGATGTCCGCGACGAATCGACGGACACGGTGCGCATCGTGCTGGAACCGAAAAACCGCACCGTCGATGGCGAAATGCTGATGGAGCAGCTATTCCGTCAGACCGAGCTGGAAACACGCGTATCGCTCAATATGAACGTGCTCGACGCCAACAATGTGCCGGGCGTGATGAATTTACGCGACGCCTTGCAGGCGTTCCTGGACCACCGACACGAAATTCTGGTGCGTCGCACCAAGCACCGGCTGGAAAAAATCGAGCATCGGTTGGAAATTCTCGAAGGGTTCCTGATCGCCTATCTGAACCTGGATAAAATAATCAAAATCATCCGCAACGAAGACGAACCAAAACCGAAATTAATGAAGGCCTTTAAGCTGACCGAGGTGCAGGCGGAAGCCATTCTTAATATGCGCCTGCGCCAACTCCGCAAACTGGAAGAAAAAGAAATCGGCAAAGAACACGCCGGGCTAACCAAGGAGGCAAAAAACCTGCGCGGGCTGCTCCGCGACAAGGGCCGACGCTGGAAGATTATCGGCCAGGAAATCAGCAAGACCAAAAAGACGTTTTCCACAAAAACACTATTGGGCGCACGGCGAACAAAAATCGGCAAGCCGCCGACGGCCATCGTCGTACCCTTGGACGCGATGATCGAAAAAGAACCTATTTCCGTCGTCGCCTCGGAAAAAGGCTGGATCCGCGCGCACAAGGGGCATGTCGAAGACCCGTCCGAACTGAAATACAAGGAAGGCGACCGGGGCCGGTTCGTCCTGCACGCGGAGACCACGGACAAGTTAGTCATTTTCGCCACCAATGGCCGCTTTTACACCATCGGCTGCGACAAGCTGCCCGGCGGGCGCGGCCACGGCGAACCCTTGCGCCTGATGATCGACATGGCTGAAGGGTTCGATGTCACCGCCATGTTCATCTACACCCCCACAGGCGAAGGCGAGAAAAGACCGTCGCGCCGCATCGTCGTCGCGTCTGATGGCGGGCGCGGCTTCATTGTCGAGGAAGACACCGTCATCGCCCAAACCCGTAACGGCAAACAGATATTGAACTTGGGCGCGGGCGAGGAAGCCAATGCCGCCGCCATCATCAACGAGGATGCGGATCATGTTGGAATTTTAGGCGATAATCGCAAATTGCTGATTTTACCCCTTGAAGAACTGCCGGTAATGACGCGGGGCCGAGGCGTGATCCTGCAACGCTACAACAAAGGCGGGCTCGCCGACGTCACCACCTTAAACGCCAAGCAAGGCCTGTCGTGGCGCGCCGGCGCCCAGGGCTTGCGCACGGAAACTAACATCAAACGCTGGATCGGCAAGCGCGCCCAGGCCGGACTGATGGTGCCCAAAGGATTTGCCCGGTCAAACCGGTTTACCTGAAATCCCTGAGAAGCTAACGTCAACACCATGTTGATGAAAAACCAGGTCTTCAAAATTGACAGCATCTATGTGCCGATCAAGCGGAAAAAAACGCTTAAGCCCGAACTTGTGAGCGAACTCGCCGAAAGTATATTGGAGGAAGGTCAACAATCCCCGATATGGGTTCGTAAAGGCGAAAAGCGTTACGTCCTGGTCGAAGGCCTGCATCGATTAGAGGCATGCAAGGCACTCGGCGAAGAGACAATTTTGGGGCTTCTGGTTCAGGCCCGCCGGAAATAAGCCCGGGCCAACAAATTCACCTAAGGACAATCAGGCTTCCACGGCAGTTCCAAATCCATGCTCACGCGCCTTGCCATAGGCCAGCGCCGCCAAAGCAAGATCACCAAGGGGATGCGCCCGGAAAATAAAAGCCGTGCGCTCTTCGATGCTGGTTCGCCCGTCGATTTCGCCGAGCACCAGTTCGCAAAGGTCCCCCGTGATGAGCTCTGACGGTGCCAGTTTGTTGGGCAGGCTGGCTTCCTGTTCGCGGTCGTCGATGACGATCCGCGCAAAATGGGAAAGGCTGTCCTTGTTCCACGGCGCCGCAAGATCCGTGACGGATGCAAACGCCCCGGGTTTAAGCCATCCAGCATCGAGAAAGGGTTCAAGGTCCGCCGAATAGGTGACCGACGTGACAATCAAATCGGCGTCCCTAACGGCGGATCTGGCCGACGGGCAGGGAACGGCTTTCAGCCCAAGGTCGGTGGCGACCGCGCATAACGCATCTATATTGGCACGGCCACGGCCAAACACCCTGATTTCCGACAGGGGAAACAGGTCCACAAAGGCCTGCAGGTGACTTTGCGCCTGTACACCACAACCGATAAAGGCAGCTGTTTTTGCCGTGGGTAAAGCCATACGTTTTGCGGCCACCGCGCTTAAGGCCGCGGTTCTGATGGCGGTTATCCAATTGCCGTCCATGACCGCCGCCAGCAGGCCCGTCTTGCTGTCCAGTAGCGTCACGGAAGCATTAATCTGTTTCAGCCTGCGGTCCGGATTACCGGGGTTGAGAACAAGAGCTTTTACCGCCAGGAAAGGAGGATCGTCAGCCGCCGCCAACGTCGCCATCAAATAGCGGCCATCCGGCGGCTGGACCACAGCCTTAGGCGCGCTCCAAACCGTCGCCTCGGCCTGCCCGCGAATAAGATGTTCGATGGCCTCCACGGCTTCAACGGTGCTTACACCCAGGTCGGTAAGGGTTTGCTCTGACAGGTAAAGAAATTTTCCGGAGTCGCCCATAGGGTGGATTCAATCGACTAATATTTAAACGGCAGGATGCGGGCGTTCCAGTAGGATTGCTCTGCCAGATGCGACCAGGACAGCGACTTTTTACGGAACGCTATGAAGTTTTCATAAATTTTGCACGTCAGAGCATCACCGCCGGTGCCGAGGCCCAGAAAATTCCGCGGCCAGGCAGTTACCATATTCAATTGGCGAACGTTCTGGGCCAAAGCCGGAGTGGCTAAAGAGGAGGCAATAGCAGCGGCGACGGCGCCGGAAAGGAAGCGGCGTCGTTTCATCATATCCTTATTCTCCGTTTAGCTTTCTTCCGGAGATACTTCCCGCCATCCCTCAGGCGTGTTCGTCTCAATGGGGTGAAAGGACGATTTATAGGACATCTTCGCGCAACCGGGAATCCAAAAGCCAAGATAAACGTAATCGAGTTGCTGCCGCTTGGCCTTTTCGACCATCCATAAGATCATGTAAGACCCAAGAGACATGCGGTGCAGGTCCGGGTCGAAAAAACTGTAAACCGCCGACAGGCCGTTTGCGA
>JAZFSL010000072.1:0-2179 GCA_036446135.1 Rhodospirillales bacterium
TTTCCGGCGCATCACCCTGACCCGACGGTGGAAAAAAACCTCGATCAGTTAAAACAGGCCGTGGCCAAGCACGGTTGCGACATCGGTATTGCCTTTGATGGCGACGGCGACCGCATCGGGGTTATCGATGGACAGGGGCGGGTGTTGTGGGGCGACCAGGTTTTGGTGATTTTGGCGGGCGAGGTGCTGAAAGACGATCCCGGCGCCACTATCATCGCCGATGTCAAATCTAGCCGCGTGTTCTTCGACGAAATCAAACGCATGGGCGGCACGCCGTTGATGTGGAAGACGGGTCATTCGCACATTAAAAACAAAATGGCGGAAATAGGCGCACCCCTGGCCGGTGAAATGAGCGCCCATATTTTTTTCAAGCACCGCTACTACGGTTTTGATGATGCGCTTTATGTCGCTGTTAGATTATTGTCGGCCCTGAATACGGCGGGGGAAAGTTTGGCCGAGATTTACGACCGCCTGCCTGCGATGAAGAACACCCCGGAGCTTCGCTTCGAGTGTGCGGAAGAACGCAAGTTCACCGTCGTCGAAGAAGTTCACGAACGCCTCAAAAAAATACCGGGCCTGAGCATCCATGATATCGACGGAGTGCGGGTGGAAACGGAAGACGGCTGGTGGTTGCTCAGGGCATCCAACACCCAGGCCGTGCTGGTCGCCCGGTGCGAGTCGGAAACCGAGGACGGGCTGGAACGGCTTAAGAAATCGTTACGTGAACAGCTTCAGGCGAGCGGACTTTCATTGCCGGAAACTGAATAAGTTTTCGGGTTAGCCGCGGTTGTTGAAGGCCATGCGATAGCCGTCCCGCATTTTGATTTTCATGCAATTGATCTTGCGCTGTTTCAGGAAACCGCAGGCTTTTTTCGCCTGATATTCGCTGATGCCTTTGATGCGTGCGCGATGCAGGATGCGGCCGTTGCGTTTTTTCAGGGGAACGATTTTGATGGCGCCTTGGGCCAATAATGCCGAGGCGACTTCCAAGGCCCGTTCCGCTGCCTGGAAGGCTTGTGAATACCGGGCATAGGCCCCGACCTGAACACCCCAACGGCGTTCTTTCGGCACCGGCGCCAACCGTGAACGAGCGGTGCGGCGGGCCTTGGGTCTGGCTCGGGGTTTGGCCTTGGAGGTGACCCTTGGGGTTGCCCTTGAGGGGGCTTTGGCTATCTGGGTCGTGCCGCCTTTGTTGACGGCCTTAAAGCCGATGTTCAGCAAGCGCTTCATGATGGCGTTTCGGGAATTCGGTGATTTGCCGCCGAAGACGACGCCGATGATCCGCTGGCCGTTGCGCGTCGCCGACGCCACCAGATTAAATCCGGAAGCGCGGATATAGCCGGTCTTGATGCCGTCAACCCCGGCATAGGTTTTCAACAGCTTGTTATGATTGCGATGGGTAATCCCGGCGTAGTTAAAGGCGTTGGCGGAAAAATACCGGTAATAAACGGGATAATCGCGCAGCAGGGCGCGGGCCAGTGTCGCCATATCGCGCGCCGTACTCATCTGTCCACGATGCGGCAGGCCGGATGCATTGCGAAACGTGGTCCGGCTCATGCCCAACTTGCGGGCGGTGGCGGTCATTTTGAGGGCAAAGGTGCGTTCCGAGCCGCTGAGGTTTTCGGCGACGGTGGTGGCGACGTCATTGGCGGATTTTGTTACCAGGGCCAGGATGGCGTCTTCGACGGAAATGCGTTGGCCGCGCCGAAGCCCCAGTTTGGATGCCGGCTGGCGGGCAGCGCGGGCGGAAATACGAAGTTTGGTGTTGAGCCTCCACAACTGCGATTCCAGCGCCTGGAAGACCTGATAGAGGGTCATCATCTTGGTCAGGGAGGCGGGATAGTTGCGGGTATCGGCATTCAACTGATGAATGATTTGCCCGGTTTCCGCATCCATCACCAAGGATGCGTATTTGGCCTGGGCGGGTGCGGCAAAGGCAAACACGACGATTGCCAGCGCCACCGGCGCCAGGAGTCGTTTCAGGAATAATCGCATCGACAAACTATAGACCCCCTATTGTTTGGTCCGCCACGTCCCCAACATACCAACGATAGACCCCGGCGTCACAGGAATTTTCGTAGGCGAATCAAATGGTTCTATACGGTGGCGATAAAAAAACCGTTAATGCCCGTGAACGATGATTTTACCAGGAAAATTATTACGCAGGTGCAAAAAAAAC